>JBDRSZ010000292.1:0-4751 GCA_043824415.1 bacterium
AAAATCTCGTTTCTCTGCCAGTATTTTCGACCCGCGATGAACCGGTTGAGTTCCGGATGGAGGGCGATCGATCGTACGAGCGCGCACAAGAAGACGTGGAAAATTTTAAGCCGTTCCTTATCACCGAGGTTTTGATTGAAGCGTTCGATAAACTCGAGCGTTCTGGTGACCACGTATTGCAGCGTTAGATAAACCTCTGAATCGGAGCGGCGTTTCATGACATGAGGCTCAATGCGCTTGAGCGGATCCAACTTTAATTGTGTCCCGTCGATTCGTCCCATGTGGTTATCCTTTCATTCAAGCGCTTTTCTTTGATGCCGGAGCTTTTGCGTTTAGGATAAATTTTCGAAGGAGAAAGGTCAAATTGAAAAGTAAACTTTTTTTCCTTAGGAGATTCGAATGTGGGATGAGACTTGACGGAATAACGTTATAGCGTTATAATAGTAAAGCATTGTGGGAGGGCACTCATGACTGAATTTACAAGAAAAGCGACGATTTATCTGGATCCACAGCTTCACAGAGCGTTGCGGATCAAATCGGCTGAAACGTCCCGGTCCATATCTGATTTAATTAATGAAGCGGTCAGATTTTCTCTAGCAGAGGATGCCGAGGACTTGACCGCCTTCACGGAAAGGGCCAACGAACCTCTTTTTGCATTCGAAGATGTTCTGAAAGAATTAAAGAAGAATGGCCTCATATAAAATCTTTTTTCGCCGATCCGTCCTCAAGGATATGGAAACGGTACCAAAAAAAGATCGGCAGCGTATTATGAAACGGATTGAAAAACTTGCCTTGAATCCCAGACCTCATGGATGTGAAAAGATATCAGGTCAGGACCGTTTCAGAATACGGCAGGGAAATTACAGGATTGTTTACTCCATTCAGGAAAATGAACTCACCGTCTGGATTGTCAAAATCGGTCACAGACGGGAGGTCTACCGTCAACTTGTTAAAAACAGATTTGATAAAAGCATACATGAGTGAAACAGACCTCGTATTCTATTCGTAGCGAAGTGAAGCGACCGGGTCGGCGACGGCGGCTTTGACGGACTGGATTGAGACCTTCAGCACGGAGATAAGGAGGGCCAGCAGGATATAAATGCCCGCTGTCGAGGCCCCCACGACCTTGCGGATGCCGACCTCACGGGATCTTTTGACGGCCCAGTCTTTCCCGGTCTTGTCAAGGAGATACTCCCGGATGTCCAACAGGCCGGCAGGTCCGTCGTGTTGAAAAACGGCCAGCATAAAAAGCTCCTCCAGTTTGGTTAGAAAGGTCATGATGCTCCTATATTATTAAAAAAATTAATTATATAAAGATATACGTACTCCGACGAAAAAGGTTGCAGAATATGGATGAGCCGCTTTATAGAGTTTTAAACGGTTGAGGCTTGTGGTACCATCTTGCTTCGTTTTCCTGAAACAAAATCATGATATATCGAAATATCTTCATCCAATCGCTTGTTATCATTTTATGTCTCGTTTGGCCTGCCGGAAAAGCCTGGGCTGAAAATCCCTCAAGAAATTCGGAACAGGATAACGTGGTCCTGCTGGATTCGGACGGCAAACGGGCCATTAACGCTGTTCGAACAGAAACCCCAATAAAAGTCGACGGATTTTTGGACGATCCTGCCTGGGAAAACGCCCGGTTTCAAGGGCAGTTCACCCAACGTGAACCGGAAGATGGGGCGCCGGCATCTGAAAAAACCGAAATCGGATTTCTCTTTAACGAGAAGTATCTCTATATAGGCATCAAATGTTATGACTCCGAGCCGGACAAGATTATTGCCCGAGAAATGAGGCGCGATGCCCTAGTCGACGATGATGACTATTTAGAGATCGTGCTGGACACCTATCACGACCACCGGAGCGCGTACTATTTCATCACAAATCCCCTCGGAGTCAAGCGAGAAGCCATCATGGCGAATGAGGGTCGGGACTACAATCCTGCCTGGGACGGTGTCTGGTTAAACAAGGCAAAAATCACAAGTGAAGGCTGGTTTGTCGAGATCGCCATCCCCTGGAAAACATTGAGGTTTCTTGAGGGGGACTCAACGGTATGGGGTTTCAACTGCGCCCGGATGATTCGCCGGAAGAATGAACATGTCTACTGGCAGCTCATCTCGCGTGATTTTGGAAGAGGAGCCGGATTATTCCGTCTCTCCGAGGCGGGATCGCTTGAAGGCATTGCCGACGCCAAAATGGGAGGTAATCTGGAATTGAAGCCTTACTTCCTGGGAGGCTTGGAAAACGATTCCAACACCAATTTCACCACGGATAGCCTGAGTGATTTCGGGTTGGACGCAAAAGTTGCACTCACAGCCAACCTGGCCTTGGACCTCACCTTAAACACGGATTTTGCCCAGGTGGAGGCGGACCAGGAACAGGTCAATTTATCGCGTTTCTCTCTTTATTATCCTGAAAAACGAGATTTTTTTCTTGAGGGGGCTGAGATCTTCTCGTTCGGCGGGGGCGGAGGAAACCCATGGCATCACGGAGGATCGGAGATGGATCTTTTTTACAGCCGCCGGCTCGGGCTTGTGGACGGCCATGAGGCGCGGATACTCGGAGGCGCAAAAATGGTCGGAAAGGTGGGCAAATATCAAATCGGGGTGATGAATATACTGACGGATGATGTCACCTATCAGGAAGAAGACATAACAACCACAGTCAATGCGGCGAACTTTTCCGTTGTTCGCGTCCGGCGCGATATTCTCAAGAGGGCCACTATCGGATTTATGTTCCTGAACAAGGAGGATTTGATTTCCCCGGACTTCAACCGCTCTCTGGGAATCGATGGTAACATTCCCCTGAGTCGTTACTTCACGATGGCAGGTTATCTCGCCGCGACCTTCGGGCCTGAAAAAAACAAACACAACATGGCCTGCAAACTCAGTCTGGATTACAACAGCGATCTTTGGAGGGCCTCGGCCTCTCACATGGATATCGGAGCCCGGTTCAATCCGGAAATGGGGTTTATCCGCCGTACGGATTTTCGTTTAAGCAGCGCCTCCATTGAATACTCTCCTCGACCCAAAGAATCGTCGGTCATTCGGCAGTTTGGTTATCAACTGGAGGGCAACTATCGTTCCGACCACGATAACAGGATGCTGGACAATAACATAGCGGCATCGTTTTCCATCCAATTCCAAAACAGCGCACGCTTCGGCCTCAATATGCAGCGAGAGAGTGAGTATATCGATTATGACTGGGAAGTGCGTGAGGGATTCCTCATCCCGGAGGGAACATACTCCGGATTCGTGTATTCTATGAATGCGCAAAGCGATAAAAGCCGTGCAATTGCCGGCGGAATAAATATCGATTACGGACGTTATTACAACGGGCGCCAGATGGGATTTGGTCTTGACAGCACCATCACCCGCTTTCGGCGGATAAGGATGGAGCTGAACTACGGGCATAACTACATCCGCCTTCCTGAAGGAAGGTTTCACACGAATACATTGGGACTTCGCATGTTTTACTTTTTTTCCACAGACCTCTATGTGAAAGCCTACATGCAGTGGAACGACGATAAGCACTACAACGCGGGAAGGGAGAGGATCGTCAGCGACATTCTGCTGCGATGGATCTATTCGCCGGCCTGTAATCTCTTTCTGGTCTACAATGATTCTCGGCTGATCGGGCCGGGGAACAACGAAATCGTCAATCGGACATTGATGGTCAAGGTAACTTATTTCTGGCGCAAGTGATAATACGGGAAAAAATGACCGGTTTCTTCAGCAGAACGTTCAACTGAACGACAGTGACCAATTGCACAGACGCGGCTTTTTAAGTCGGTTGGTTAATCAATCATTATACAGCGGGATCGACTGGTTCGAGGAAGGGAAAGTGGAAAAAATCAGTGTCTCTCGTATAGATCCGGCGAAGGCCGTGCTCTTTCATCAGGATGGCGGTCTGCGCATCGAACATCAGATTCCCGCCTAGAAAAGGAAGGCTTTTGAAGACCTCGGCGGCTACGGCGGCATGCCGTTTCCCCTGAACGAGAACCTCCAGCGATGGGGAGGCAATGAGGGCCTCGACAAAACTCCATGCTTTATCTGCAGGCCATGGTTTTCGGAACACCCGGGGATGAGTGACCACACGGAGGAACTCAAAAAGGATTCCCCAGGTCGTATACCATGGGTGTGTCTGTTTCCTCCACTCTTCGATTTGCTCATAACAGCGGTCGTGAAAAGGGGAGTCCTTGTCGGCTGCATAAACCAGAATATTGGTGTCGACGACAAACATCAGCGACATTCCATCGCCTGGTAGAGGGCATCCCTGTCGGCGATATCCACCAGGGAGCCGCCGCTCTTGAATTTGGGAAGGGGCGGCATATGAGGAGACAGCTTTTCGGACTGAAGAAGGAGTCGCAGGGCGGACTCTACAAGTTCGGACATGGTGCAGCCCCGGCGGACGGCTTCCTCTTTTAGCCGCGTCATGACGGATTCCTCGATTTTTAACGTTGTTTTAACCTTCATGCATATAACCATACACCAAGTATGGCTGTATGTCTAGACTCTCGTTTGTGCTATTTCTTAGATCATGATATAAGACGAAATGGGACAATTATATTCTCAGAAACAAAGCCGAATTCTGATATGCTCGATTTAAAAATGGGATTGCCGCATCAAGGGCGCTATGCTATAATTTCGCCCGCTTGCCGGAGTGGCGAAATTGGCAGACGCGCTGGACTCAAAATCCAGTTCTCTTCGCGGAGAGTGTGGGTTCGACTCCCACCTCCGGCACCATCA
>JBDRSZ010000293.1:0-2730 GCA_043824415.1 bacterium
GAATCCAGTCTTTAACTCCTGAGATGAAATATGTCCATACAAAGCATAACATTTCAGAAATTGTTGCCACGCACGGCGGAGGAAAACGCTCTGAGACGAATGTCCATCCCAGACGGAAAGCGCGTTCAGCGGTTCGGCATACCTTTCCATCAACACACGGGCTTCGTCGTCCTTCAGATCGCGTCCGATATCACCGGCTTCCAAGTATTTTTTAAACGGATTTTCAGTGAAATCAAAATTCGATTGGATGTTCTTTTTCTTCTTCGCTTCATCAATCACATTCTCAACAGGACACAGCACACAGCGGTCTGTGAATTTTTTCTCTATATTTTGAAGCATTTCAGGCAGACAGGACAACGCCCGCGGATCACTGCCGACGTTGAAACGAATGATAAAAGATGTCAAACCTGGTTTAGCCAACGCCTCAATTTCGTCGAATCCCTCTTCCGATTCGATTGTATCAGGAGAAGTGCAATCGACTTCAACGCCTGGAATGGAGATCAAACCGATCTGCGATCCATCCGGCCCCGCCCATGTGGAACGGTAGACTTTTCTCTCTGTCTGCTCCGAATCCGTTTGAAAGCGTGCCAAAGTATCGATGCCAAATCCTCTGAGAATCTGGGGCAGCTGAGAAATCCGAACGAACGCATCCGTGATGAATACCTCCTTCGCTTTTCCTACCAATGCCTTCCAGACTCGACTTCCCAGCAGCAGATTTCTGATGAGCGCCTCCCCGCTGGACGGGAATGTCTTGCAAAGTCCGAAAAAAAGACCAACAATGATTCGCCCATCCTCTATGAGCTTTCGATACTGATCTTTCTGTTCCGGACGGATTTCGAAGTAATCACCCCAAATGAATTCTTGACCATCGGACAGAACCGACTGAAATCCTGGATGCTCCTCTAAAAAATCCAGCAGTCCGTCGATGAATCGGACGGTTTGGAAAAGGGTTCCTTCGGCCGTCCGGTATCGTTCCGCCTTCCGGGAGAGGATTGGACTGATATGACAGGTTTTCAGGGCTGTTTTCATTTGTGTTTTTAAAGATGCTATCCATCCGAGGGATGGTATCTTTATTATCATGAGGACTGGTACAAAAATAGAAAGAATATTTCACAACGTCAAGACATAATTAAAATAAAAATGATTCGAATTTGAAAAAATGATTTGCATTCATAAAGATATTTCCATATAATAAACGAGATCAATTTCTTGTTTTTAAAAGGATCGAAACAAGCAATTCTTAAAAATTTCACAATCCCATCATCAATAAAAATTACCTAAATTCTCACTCTTGCATGGAGAGTAAAGCCTCAAAGTATTCTCATCGGGAGGGTGAGAAAGCCGGAGTGAGATACAAGGATCCCAAGTCACGCATCCATAACTGGATGGAAAATGGGAAACACTTCGTTTTGCGATTCCATGATATTCTAATCGTTGATAAATGATACGGAAAGGAGATTTCACATGTTGAGAAGACTTGTTATTATTGCTTCAATGGTGAGCACGATTTTGCTCATCTGTTTCACTGCACAGTCTGCGGTACAGGATTTTCCGGCGGTTCTGAGCATGCGCGACCGCGCTGATCTTGTCTTCCAGATCACACAAAAACGTCTCGATCAGCTCCTTCCCGGTATCATGCGGGAAACCGGCTTCGACATGTGGATCATCACCTGCAACGAAGACAACCTCGATCCCATTTTCAAGACAATGATTCCGTTGGAAAATTGGTGCCCCATTACGCAGATTATCGTTTTCTTCGACCGGGGACCCGAGAAAGGCGTCGAGCGGCTGAATGTTTCCCGAACGAATTTCATGGGCCTCTACAAAAATGTCTGGAATGCTTCGGCCTGGGACAATGAAAAGAAAGAGAGCCAGTGGGACTGCCTCGGAAGGATTGTCCGTGAGCGCGATCCGAAAAAAATCGGCGTCAACGAAGGGGAGATTCAATGGGCGGCCGGGGGCTTGACCGTTGTCCTGAAGAAAAGGCTCGTCGAGGCCGTCGGACGGAAATACGCTGGTCGACTGGAATCGGCCGAGCCCCTGGTTACGCTCTGGGCGGAGACGCTTCTCGACGAAGAAATAGATCTTCACAAGCAGGCTGCTGCCATCTCCCACGCCATCATCAAAGAGACGTTTTCATCCGCAGTCATCACGCCCGGAGTCACGACGGTCGATGATCTCCGCTTTCATTATTGGCAGAGCGTGGCCGACTTTGGACTCGACCTCGCTTTTTATCCCTTCTTCACCATCCGTGGCCGCCAGCCCGAGGAGATTCAAAAATACGGTAAAGACGACAAAGTCGTCCGGCCCGGAGACTTCATCCACTGTGATGTCGGACTGAAATACATGTACTACAACTCCGACCACCAGGAATGGGCCTATGTGCTGCGGGTTGGAGAAACCGATGTACCCGAGACTTTTAAAAAGATCATGGCTGAAGGCAACCGGCTTCAGGATGTCTATTGTAGTGAGTTCAAGATCGGCCTCACAGGCAATGAGCTTCTGGGCAACATCCTCAAGAAAGCGAAGGCACAGGGCATTCCCAATCCACGGGTGTATTCCCATTCCCTCGGCTATTTTCTCCACGAACCCGGACCGCTCATCGGCCTGCCGTGGGAACAGGTCAACAATCCGGGACGAGGAGACGTGAAGCTCGTTAAAAACAGCTGTTTCACGGTCGAGTTGAGCGTGACCATGCCCGTACCCGAATGGGGAGGACAGGATTTCCGC
>JBDRSZ010000294.1:0-3852 GCA_043824415.1 bacterium
GCGTCCACATCGAACTGAAATGGTACACCTCCTTGCACCTCCGTCAGTGTAAACAGCCCGCTTTTAACAACATTCAGTGAATCAAACTCCAAATCCCCCGTGACTCGAAGCCAGCGTTTCTCTGCGTCGATCATCTCCCCGTGCACTCCGCACGTCATTCTTCCCGACACCGACATGCCCTCGGTCATCTCAACGGAATCTTCCGACTGAAACACGGCATTGAAATCCGCAGTCATCGTGGGGGATTTTTTCATCTGACCCATTCCGAAAAATATGTCGCCTTTAACGCCCATCGATTTCATATCCATCGTACCGTTTTCAGTCCACAAACTGTCCCTATCCTGCATCCGCCAGTCAAAACGGATAACGCTGCCGGCGAAGGGCTTCTGTCTCATTCTCTCTAAAAATAATCTTCCGACAGTCACCTCCGCTTCCCCTTCAAGGAACCTTGGGTTACCCCTGAATCTCGTCCCGCCAGTGATGTCTTCCAATCGAAGAAAATGCACGGGATCCTCAATCCGTACGCCCATGAATTGAAGATTTCCATCCATCCTTACGGACAACGAATCTCCGATGCGTCGTCCGTCGATTTCTACAGCAACCGCTTCCTTCCCGAAGAACCGCATCGTTTCCAGCTGCTTCTGAAGTTTGGAAGGAAAAAAATGGAACAGCCTCTCATTCCTGACCTCCCCCTCCGAGAATCGGATACGAAAACTTTTCTCGGCTGCATCGAAACTCCCGCTCAGTTTTCCAAAAACAAGATCGTTCAACTGTACGGTCCCGCTGTCAACCCGCCATTCCCGTAACTCAGAGTCCATGTTCAGTGCCATTGTGGAAGTGAGTTCCAAGCCCGGTGTCGTCTCCGTTTGTGTATCGACTATGTAAGAAATCCCCGGTGAAACGGCGCTCACGCTGACTTCGACTCCATCCGAAGCGTCTGATACTACGTCTGCAGTTACGTTCAACATGCCCGTAGTGCCTTGAGGAACATTGGGCATGGCTTCCGCACGCAAAGAATCACCATGCAGCCTTCCGTTGATTTGGATGCCTGCGATCCCTACAGCCGGTCGGCTGTCCAACGTCCAGTTAAAATCAAATCCGAGCGATCCGCCAAAGAGTTTTCCGCTCCCGCCATGGAGAGACCCCCGCACGGGCAGAAAGTTGCGATTCATCTCCGAATTTACGGCAATAAAGACATCCTTCAGGGAAACTGAAACCGAATCGTTCATCCGATATTCGACGGATTTCGCGTCCATGTCGCAGACAATCTTTCCAGCCTCTATGCTCTGTCCCCGCCACTCCCCTTCGGCACATAGGACACCTTTACTTCCCCCAACATGTATCCCCCCAGACGGATACGCGACCTTCACATCATGCAACGCTGAACGGCATCGAAACGTAAAACGATCGAGACTGCCCGATACCTTTCCTTCCATCAACAGAAGCGATCCCTCCACATCCATTCCTTCGATAGGTTTCATCCATCGGGCGGGAAGCAGACGTCCCAATTCATGCTTTAAGTCCTCCAAAACCATGGCATCGCCTCCTAGTGAAAGATCGAAGGACATCCCCCGGCCCAGGTGTTCCACCTCGCCGGACAGTGTCGCCATCTTCATCTTGCCGATGCAGAGTTCCATTCCGCCAATATGAATTTGATCACCGTACCCCTCTCCGTCCGCCTGAAGACTCAGCCGGACTTCCGATCCCGCTTCCGCCTCCATCGGCGTAACGCTGAAATCCATGCCCAACGACCATCGTTTTTCCTTCTCCCACCGTCCTTCCAAATTTAGATCAGCTGCGGCCTGGATGCCCGTTCCGTTCTTCTTAAGGAGGATGCTCCCTCTTTGCATGAACAACCGTACCCTCCCACGAAGCCCCTCCGGCGCTTCCGTATAATCTCTTGGGAGACTCAGGTTTGACGCGTCCAAATGGACGCCGTCTAAAGCAAGGAATGTTTCTCCTGAAGAATCGGGAATCGTCATCGTAAATCGAAAATCGTTCAGTGTTAGATGAAAGAGTCCGAACGCAAGAGGAAGGCGTTTGGGCGGAGAACCCGAATCCACTTCAGCAGCACGCATTTTTTCTTTTGCTGCAGCCGACCCGTCTTTATGAAGAGAGACGAGGTGTAAACGAGGCCCATCGATCAGGACACCTGAAATATCCAGGCGCTTCTTCAACAGCGGAAGCCACTTGAATTGAATGCCCAGTCTGTCCAGGCTGAAGAATGCTCCCCGCTCGATCCCTTCCTCTTCCGTGAATCCCACTCTCACTCCCCGCACATCGATCCGTCCGAACGGGTTGATCGACACACTCTCTACGCGAACTGGCCTCCCCAACGCATCAGATAGCTTTTTTGATACAAAAGAGCCGGCCTTTTCTTCCGGAAAAACCAGCAGTAAAACCACTCCGGATAAAGACAGACCTGCCAAAGCAATAACAATCCAAAGAAAAAGCTTCAAGAGCCATTTTTTCCAGGACGCTCTTGAAACTCCCTTTTTTCTTTTCTTCATCATGGATTCAGACGAATTCTCATACGTCGCAGTACATTCCCCCGTAACTTTACTCTCCGCGCTTGTAAATGCGGTACGTCGGATAGGCAAAATCGATTCCAGGTGTTGCGCCGATTTCCCTCAAAATTTTCTGACTGATGATGTCCACGCCGGTTCTTCGTTTTTTTGCTTCCGTCAAGTATCTCAGTGTCAACTTGACTCCATTGTCATCTATTCTTGTGTAGACAAAAGGCGTGAATTTTTTGTAGTAAATCAAGTATTCTCGGGCCATCCGGTCGATCTTCCTCTGAACGTGCTCTTGAACCTCCCGACTCTCTTCCTCACCGCATCGCAACAGGATCTCTTTGGCCTTTTCCCAGTCGCTCTCAAAAGTGACCAGAACTGAAATTTCATTCCATATGAATTCGAAACCTTTCGTATAGTTGTGCAGCGGATTTCGAAAAATCTGACCGTGCGGCAGGTTGACAACGCGTCCGGTGCTCTGGTCTCCGTCAACCCAACCGCCGATTTCTAAAAGCGTCGTCTGAAAAAGTTGAATGTCGATCACATCACCGCGCACATTCCCCAACTCGATTCGATCCCCTGTTCTGTATGGCTTGCGGATCATAATATAAGCCCATCCAGCAATGTTCAGCAAGACTTCGTGCAAAGCCAAGGCCACGCCGGCACCCATCACGGATAACATCGTCGCCCACTGCTGCGTACTTCCCGCCCAGAGTGGAATCAGGATGAGAAAATAAATGAGTGCAGCCGCATAACCCACCCTCTTCCTGTACTCGTGACGTTTCTTAATATCGATTTTCAGTGAATTGATGAAGCGTCTCACAAAAAACAGGGCAAAATAAACGATGCCCAACGCGAATGCGGATTTGAACAGCTTTTCGATGATTGCATTCCTAAAAAAATCAAAAAGATCGGCAGAGGTCCAGACGCGAAACAGGATGAACACACATAAAAAGACGGAAGCGTAGGTAATCCATTGAATGTACAGACGACGCTTCTCCTCTTCTATTTTTTGAGACTGAATCAATCGGCGAATGGAATAGACAACGAGACCAAACAGCAGGAGAACGAGGACAGAGATGAGCATTCTCTCCATCACCTTCGAATCGAAGATTTCAACCAAATATTGGAATGCCCAGATTCGTACTAAAATCAGAAGGAACAAAGAAAGGCTCGTGTAATTGATCCATCTCAGATACAAATAGCGCCTTTCGTCCCCGACCTTCAGAGACCGAAAAATCCGGCGGAAAAACCACGCACCGAAGAATACGAGAAGCAGGGCGACACCAGACCAGACGGCCCTCTGAATGACCGGGTCTCGAAGATAATGAATCCAATT
>JBDRSZ010000295.1:0-8487 GCA_043824415.1 bacterium
GGATGATGAAATTACCAGAACCGACGATGGTGGACGCAGTGACGCTCAGGTCGGCCGTGCCCTCGTTCGTGACGGTGAATATTTGGGCAGAGGATGTCCCGACGGTCACATCACCGTAGTTCTTGGAAGCGGGAGTCACGGAGATGTCGGGCGTTGTTCCGTTTCCGGACAAAGGCACGTTCAGAGGATTTTCGTCCGGATCGTTACTGAGGAATCTCAGCGTGGCACTCTTAGCGCCGACGTCGCTCGGAGTGAAATTAACCCGCACCTCCCGCGAAGCGGACGGCGTCAGCGTGAACGCTCCTCCGCCGCTTTGGATGGTGAAGTCGGTCGAGCCGACGATGGTAGTCGAAGCGACGTTCAGGTCGGCCGTGCCCTCGTTCGTGAAGGTGAAAGTCTGGGAGGAGGATGTCCCGACAGTCACGTCACCGTAGTTCTTGGAGGCGGGATTCACGGCGATGTCCGGCAGTTGAATGACGTTGGTCAGGTTGCGGTACCATGAGATTTTATCATCGCCGGCGGAAGCCGAGAGGATGTCGAAGTCTCCGTCACCGTCCAAGTCGGCTGCGAACACAGAAAATGCACCCTTCGCCGAAGTCGTAATCACCTGCTGAGCACTAAAACTTCCGGCTCCGTTTATATTCCTGTAAAGGGCTATTTTATCATCCTCAGCGGAAGCCGAGAGGATGTCCTTGTCTCCGTCACCATCCAGGTCGGCTGCGAACACGGAGTGCGCTCCGTCCGCTGCCATGGTGATGATTTTCTGCGAACCGAAATTGCCCGCTCCGTCCGTGTTCTGATACCAGGCGATTTCATCGTCGTTCGTCGATGCCGAAAGAACATCACTGTCCCCGTCTCCGTCTAAATCGGCCGCGGCCACGGCGTATGCCCCATCCGCATAAGTCGTGATGATGTTTTGAGGCCCGAAACTGCCGGCTCCGTTCGTGTTTTTATACCAGGCGATTTTATCATCGTTCAAGGAAGCCGACAGGACATCGAAGTCTCCATCGCCGTCGATGTCGCACGGATACACGGCATACGCCCCGTCCGCGGAAGTGGAGATAATTTTCTGGGGTCCGAAAGCGCCGTGTCCGTCCGTGTTCTCGTACCAGGCGATTTTATCGTCATTCGCGGATGCGGAGAGGATGTCGAAGTCTCCATCTCCGTCGAGGTCCGCCGCATAGACGGAATGCGCAAAATCCGCGGAAGTGGTGATGATTTTCTGAGGTCCGAAAGAGCCGCGACCGTCCGTGTTTTCGTACCAGGCGATCTTATCGTCATTTGCGGAAGCGGAGAGGACGTCGATGTCTCCGTCTCCGTCCAAATCGGCTGCGTACACAGAGAGCGCTGCGTCGGCTGAAGTCGTGATGACTTGTTTGAGTCTGAAGTCGCCGGTCCCGTCCATGTTTTCGTACCAGGCGATTCTATCGTCATCCCAGGAGGCTGACAGTACGTCCATATCACTGTCCCCATCCAAGTCTGCCGCATAGACCGAAGTGGGCGTGTGCGCCGTTGTGGTGATAATCTGCTGGGGCCCGAAGGTGCCGAGGCCGTCTGTGTTTTTGTACCATGCGGTTTTAAAATCGTACCAAGAAGCTGACAGCACATCCATATCTCCATCGCCGTCCAGGTCGGCTGCATAGACGGACGCCGCCCTGTACATCTGCGTGGAGATGATTTGCTGGGGCCCGAAAGCACCAGCACCGTCCGTGTTCTCATACCAGGCGATTCTGTCGTTGGCCCACGAAGCAGAGAGGACGTCGAGGTCTCCGTCTCCGTCCAAATCGGCTGCGTAAACAGACATGGCGTTGTCCGCCAGCGTGGAGATGATCTGCTGGGGCCCGAAGGTGCCCGCACCGTCCGTGTTTTCGTACCAGGCGATTTTGTGATCGCCCCAGGAAGCGGAGAGGACGTCTATATCTCCGTCGCCGTCCAGGTCCGCCGCGTAAACATATTTTGCATGAGCAGCCGAGGTTGTGATGACTATCTGAGGTCCGAAAGTGCCCCGGCCGTCCGTGTTCTCGTACCATGCGATTTTATTGTCATCGCCAGAAGCCGACAGCACGTCCATATCTCCGTCGCCGTCTATATCGGCCGCAAAAACGGATTGTGCATAATCCGCAGAAGTGGTGATGACTTTCTGGGATCCGAAAGCGCCTCGGCCGTCCGTGTTCTCGTACCATGCGATTTTATCATCAGTAAAAGAAGCCGAAAGGACGTCCATGTCTCCGTCGCCGTCTATATCGGCGGCATAAACGGACAATGCGTCATCCGCTAAAGTGGTGATGATCCGTTGCGGACCGAAAGTGCCCCGGCCGTCTGTGTTCTCGTACCATGCGATTTTATCGTCGTACCAGGAAGCGGACAGCGCGTCGATATCTCCGTCACCGTCGATGTCGGCCGCATAAACGCAATAGGCAAACTGCGCCGACGTGGTGATGATTTTCTGGGGACCGAAGGTACCGGCTCCGTCCATGTTTTCGTACCAGGCGATTTTATTGTCATCACCGGAAGCCGACAGGACATCCATGTCGCCGTCACCGTCAATATCGGCTGCATAGACGGAGGTGGCCATGTCTGTTTCCCTGTCCTCGATGATAATTTGCGGACTGAACGGAATCTGGGCATACGATGCCGAAACCATGAAAAACAGGTAAAAGAGGAAAGATGCCTTGAGTCTCATTGATGTTTTCATCCGTAAAGTCTCAGAACCGTGAATTGAGCTTAACATGTTTTCAGCCAATTGGGAAAAATATAATCAATTTTTTAGAGTTCCGCAAAGTATATGATGCAGGGATTGTTAACCTGAATTATTCACCACAGATCAACACGGAATAACACAGATAAAGAGAAAACATTGAATTAAAATGGAGTGAACTAAAAGGAATCATCTGAAACGCCATTCTATACAAATTGAACGATGTTTTTAATTAACCTGAATTATTCACCACGGATCAACACAGAACAGCACAGATAAAGAGAAAACATTGAATTAAAATGAAAAGAATTCACGAGACATAATCTGAAACACATTATCAACCAATTTAACCATGTTTTTAAATTTTCGTGTTTTACTCCGTGTTCATCTGTGGTTTATGAATTAATCAGATTAATTGATTTCTGTGTTTTATTCTGTGTTCATCTGTGGTTTGTGAACCCATCAAATTAAATGATGTTATGGGATGAATCGTTCATCAAAACATCCTTGCCATGCTGATGCCGACGAAGAGGCCGGGCCGATTGAGATGTTTTGTGACGTCGAGGCGGAAGAATCCGAACAGGCTGTTGACGGAGAGGCCGATTTCACGATAGAATCCGTTCAGATACTGGAATTCGTGATTGAGTGATGTGAGCCTTTCGTCCGAAATCCACGTCCTGCCCGAAGCTCCGTGAAGGATGACGCCCAGGCCGTTCCTCGCCAACGCGTCGAGTCCCAAGAGTTCGAAGGGGACTGTTCGAAAGTTATACTCCCAGAAAAGCCCGATATATTTTTCTCCCTCCATCGGCTGGTTGGTCAGCGTCTTGAAAGATCCGAACGGAGTGAATCCGCCAAGCCGAGCGTCCATCGTCCCGAATCGCTGAATCGGAAGCGATCCCGTGGATGTTCCGGCGACGAGGCGGAAGTCGACGGCGTTGGGCATGAGGCGTCTTCTCAGGAAAGTCGAGAAGTGGATGTCCATTTTCATCTGATACCTGGTGAAGGAAAAATCACTGCCGAGGATTTGGGGCGTGCTGTGCTCGATGCGGAACTCGAAGCGGTTCTGGCCGATAGCTCCCCAGGGGATGCGCTCCTCCCCGATGACGACGGACGCCACGACGGATCGGAGACGGCCCTCCTGGATGGGCGGGTTGGGTCTCTGGTCTTCATCCCTTCCGAGGATGTTCCAGTCGGTCGTTTTGCTTAAGGAAGCGTGACGTTCGTTCCGGAGGCCTACAGAGATCTCCGTCCGGATTTTTCTGAAACGATATCCTGCAGATGTATGCCATCTTTCATTCCAGAAATAATCGAAGTAATCCGCAAGACCGAACAGAGTGTGAAGACTGCTGAGGATGAGAGGATAACTGTCCGATGTATACCGTGTGTCGGTCCCAATCATGTAGGAAGTGTTAAAGAAGCCGTTCTCCTTACTCCATTTGAAATCGAGGCCACCGCCTGTAGTCCACCGTTTGATGCCTGTGCTGTACCCTCCGAGAAAATGCAGTTGAATGTTTTCGCTAGGCTTGATATTGTATCTCAGGCCGAGATGAAATCCGTCGACCCGGTTGTACTGAAATCGCGGACTCAGTCCGGCGAGGATGCGACGGGATTTTCTATTCTCACCCGAGACGTCGATTTGCGCCTCGTCGGATCCCATGCGCATGCGCGTGAATTTTGCGAGGAATCCGGTGGGCTGGAACGCTTTTTCGATGGTCATGGAGCTGTCGAGGGTGGCGTAGGCTTTCGTTTCCGGTTGGGTCAGGGGAATGACGCGGGGAGCGGAAGCGAGAAGGGCGTTTTTTTTTACGGAGAGAGAGTCCACGACGATGCGCCGTTTTTGATGGAAGAGTGAGTCGGGCAGTTGAGCGTTGACTCTGTAGTCGGATAGACGGGAGATTTGGCTGTACTTGATGGAGGGGAATTGAAGGCCGATCATGCCGATCCGTATGTCACCATCGATGCGAACGTCGACGGGAAGCCAAAACGCCTGTCTGAAATCGCTGAACTGCTGCTTGAAGTGGAGATTCAAGGATTGAATGGGCTGCGGAAAGAGGATGGCGTCCGAGGGTTTGAGGTCCACGTCGATCATCGCATAGTCTTCGCCGAGCACGGAAATGCGGCCGACGAAGGTGGGCTGCAATTTGCTCTTGGGCGACACGGAGATGTCGTACACGGTTTTATCGTCGATCGTTCGGTATCCGTCGAGTTTGAAGTCGTACGAGCGGATGGCGTCCGGATGGGTCGGTCCGATGATTTTGAATCCCATGAGTTCGATGTCGTCGTCGTACAGGTTGGAGATGTGGCTGGCAAACGCAAAATTCTGCTCAGGGTTGGACGTCTCCCGTTTGGATTTGATGATTTCTCTGGAGCCCTTATTCTTGTCCCAGTAGACTTCAGATGCGCTCTCCGAGATGAAGATGATGCCCGTGTCGTTTTCGAGGACGACGCGCGTGTACGCGTCCGCCTTGTACGTTTCGAGTAAAGAACGCCACGCTTGTTTCTTCTGGATGACTTTACGCATGATGTTGACCGCCGGATCTTCGCCGGTGACGACGATGGTCGGGAGTTCGATGACTGTAGGCGTGAGCAGAATATTTTGAATGTCGGACGAATTTTCTGTGATTTCGATTGCTTTTGATAAATACCCGATGTACCGCACGAGGACGGTTGCGGGCAGTTGTTTGATTTCGAGAACGTATTTCCCCGCGTCGTTGGTGATCGTTCCCCTGTATGTTCCCACGATCTGGATGTTGGCATGGGGCAAGACATTTTCCGTTTTTTCATCTTTAATGACGCCGCGAATCGTCTTCTGAGCAAAAGAAAAGGGAGACATAGATAAACAAATGAAGAGGATTAAGAAAGATTTGCTTCGCATGGAGTGGCTCCTACAAAATGTATTTTCGATACGATGATAAAAAATGAAATGAAGGATGTTATCGAATTCCAAATGACAAAACCAAAAATCCAAATAAAACCTAAATACCAAATTTCAAATAGAGATTGTTTTTTCCAGATACCCCTATATGAACCGCTGGGAAACATTTTTCATTAAGACCGAAGTTTCACGAATAAATGAGTATTTGCCAAGACTTAGTTTATTATACAGAATACAAAAGGGAATGTTCCGTGTCCAATTAACTCTGTCAGTGTTCTATGCTCTGACGAGGTTTGTACGTTTTTATGTTGACATTTTGATGGATATTTCTTACTCTTATGAGCAAATCGTTAATTTGATCTAAGGAGATTTTCATATGGATGTATCATTCCAACCTTTTGACATGGAACGCATGATGTCCAAGTGGGAGAACGTCGTGGAGTTTAACCTGTCGGAGAGCGGTGTTCACCCGATGACGATCCGCGAACTCGTAGACGACCCGGATGCACTTGAGAGATTGCTCACGACGGAGATCAACTATCCTCAGGCCAACGGCATTTTGGAACTGAGAGAGCGCATCGCCGCCATGTATCCGGGCAGCACGCCGGATCATATCCTCGTTACTGTCGGGGCGGCGGAGGCGAATTTCATCGCACTCCAGACGCTGCTGGAGCCGGGGGACGAGATGGTCATCGTTCTCCCCAACTACATGCAGGTGTGGGGGATCGCGAAGAACATGGGAGTTCGAGTGCATTCTTCCCATCTGGTCGAGGAAAACGGCTGGGCATTGGATCCGGGATTGAATGCCAGCATTCCGGAGGATACAAAACTCGTTGCCGTGTGCAATCCGAATAATCCGACGGGTGCCATTCTGACGGAAGCAGAGATGGATGCGGTCGTGGCCGCTGCGGACCGCGTCGGAGCCTGGCTCTTGGCAGATGAGGTATATGCCGGGGGCGAACGCTTGACAGATAAGATGACTCCTTCTTTTTGGGGACGGTACGACAAGGTGCTGGCCGTGGGCAGCATGTCGAAGGCCTACGGCCTGCCGGGATTGAGGATCGGCTGGGTCGTCGGCCCTGTCGATACCGTCGATGAACTCTGGGCCCGGCACGAATACCTGACGATCAGCGCGTCGATGCTGTCGAACAAACTGGCCGCTTACGCCCTGTCGCCCGGAGTACTGCCTCGCGTCCGGAAGCGTGCCCGCGATTATATCCGGAGGGGGTATCCCATCTTAGACGGCTGGATGAAGGAGCACGGATCGACGTTCAGTGCCGTGCCTCCCCAAGCGGCAGCTATCGCTTTTGTGCGCTATCATCTGGATGTCAACTCGACGGTCCTCGTCGAACGGCTGATGAAGGAGAAGAGCGTCCTCATCGTGCCAGGGGATCATTTCGGGATGGATCATCACCTGCGCATCAGCTTCGGCCTGCCGCCGGAGTTTTTACGGGCAGGGTTGGAGAGGATCGATGAATTGATCAAAGAAATGGAACGCGGATAATACGCTTTGGACAGATTTACACGGATGAACCTTCGTTAGATCCGTATCTTTTTCATGAGGCTATGATGAAAATCGTATCGACGCAGGAAGCGCCCAAGCCGGGGGGACATTACTCGCAGGGGATCGTCCACAACGGTTTGGTGTATGTGTCCGGCCAGCTTCCTATTCGACCTGAGACAGGCGAGAAGGTCATCGGCTCCATCGAAGACCAGACGGAGCAGGTGTTGAAGAACGTGGCGGCTGTTTTGAATGCGGCGGGAAGCGGCCTGGATCGTGTGATCAAGACGACAGTGTACGTTTCTGACATCCGATTATGGGATGAGGTTAACGCGGTATATGCCAGGTTCTTCGGGGATCACAGGCCGGCCCGGGCTGTCGTTCCGACTCAAGCGCTTCACCATGGATTCCAGGTCGAGATCGAAGCTGTCGGAATCGTCGAATAGAAATGCGCTGCGTATGAAGACACAACTCACATTGCGGGATGTTCGGGAAGCCCACGAGCGAATCCGGCCTTATATACACGATACACCCGTTCTGACGTGTTCCGCACTCGACCGGATGACGGGAGCAAAACTATTTTTTAAATGCGAAAATTTCCAGAAGGTCGGAGCTTTTAAATTCCGCGGCGCGACGAACGCGATTTTTTCTCTCTCTGACGAAGCTGCCCAGCGGGGCGTCGTGACCCATTCGTCGGGTAATCACGCGGCTGCGCTGGCTTTGGCTGCAAGGAATCGGGGGATCACAGCGCGAATCGTCATGCCTTCGAACGCGCCGCCCGTGAAAGTCGCTGCAGTAGAAACTTACGGTGGTCAGATCACTTTCTGTGAGCCGAAACCTCGGGCTCGGGAGGAGACTGCTGAGCGCGTCGTACAAGAGACGGGTGCTACCCTCGTCCATCCTTCGAACGATCTTCCGGTCATCGCTGGGCAGGGGACGGCGGCGTTGGAATTGTTGGAAAAGGTCGGCGATCTCGATTTCATCCTGACCCCGCTGGGCGGGGGCGGACTGTTGAGCGGGACTGCTGTCGCGGTCAAAGGATCGAATCCAAAAATCCGGGTCGTCGGCTGCGAGCCGAAGAATGCGGACGACGCGTACCGGTCCATTCGGGCGGGGCGGATTCTGTCTTCCGAGAATCCTGATACGATTGCCGATGGACTGAGGACGTCGTTGGGGAGCAACACATTTCCCATCATCCGCGATCTTGTGGATGACATCGTCCTGGCCGCGGAGGAGGAAATCATCCGTGCCATGCAGACTGTTTTCGAGCGGATGAAGATCGTGATCGAGCCGTCCTCCGCTGTACCCGTTGCAGTGCTGCTTTCCAACAAGCTGAGGATTGAAGGCAAAGGGGTCGGCGTTATTCTGTCGGGAGGGAATGTGGATTTTACGGATTTTTTCAATAAGATAGAA
>JBDRSZ010000296.1:0-8887 GCA_043824415.1 bacterium
CACGCCCGCGACATTGCCCGCTTCATCGGTTAGCACACTGGCGTTAAACGACATCGGAATGAGTTGACCGCCTTTGGTTTTGTAGTTGAGTTCTTTGTTTCGTATGGTATCTTTTGGGTTAAGGGCTTTTGACTTTTCGGGCTCTTGGAAAAATTGAAAGAAACGATTAACTTCTTCTTCTTCTTCTTCTTCTTCTTCTTCTGCAAAAATAATACTAACAGGCTGCCCGATGAGCCCTTCTTCTGTGTAGCCTAACAGATGACAGGTCGCCGGGTTCACGGTCTTTATTTTTGCTTCCGTGTCAACCACGATGAGGGTATCTAAAAAGTTCTGTATGATGGATTCGGTGTAGGCTTTGGATGCAGCGAGGGTTTCTTCAGCGAGCTTGCGTTCGGTGATTTCGTTTTGCAGTTCTTCAACCATTTTCTTCATTTTGCCTGTCATTGTATTGAAAGAATCAGCCATGGATTCGATCTCGTCGCCGGTTTTGACCGTCACTCTCTGATTAAAGTCTCCGGCTGCAACCAGTCGCGCTGCCTTTGAAACCGTATTTACCGCACCCGCAATGTGCGAACTATGTTTTATTCCGAAAATCAAACCGAGCGTAATTGCAACAAGGACAACTGCCAGCGCAATCCTTTGGCTTTTCCTGAAATCCTGCTCTGCCAATTCCAGCCTATGGCTGGCTGCGACAACATTTGTATTGTGCAATTCATCAAGCTTAAACATCGCTTCTCGGGCCGCTTTACCGGCAGTTCCCCTTTTTCTGATTAAGGCAAATGCTTCCTTGTCACGGTTGGCCCTGCTCAGGGGTACTACCTGTTCACGCCAGATTCTCAAATATGTGTCCCAGGCAGCTCGGAACTCTGCAAGTTCATCAAGGGTTGCCCGATCCTTGAATGTGTTTTCTAAAAAATCGAGATCCGTGTTTATCTTGCTATCCCAATCAGCGATTTCTGACTCGTAGCGATCCATATCATCGATAGACCTGGTGATCAGGTGTAATTGAGAATTTGAATGGATAAAGCCGACCCTCCTGGCGACATCACCCAGTATGTTTGCCGCTTTTACATCCTGTTCCACGGCTCTTTCCAGGCGGTTTTGTATGGTCTTGGAGGTATATATGCCTAGCCCTCCGACAACGACCATCAAAAAGAGTATGATAATAAAGCCCCCGATGAGTTTGATGCGGAGATTGAGTTTCATGATTATCACTCCTCTGTGCGTTCATAAAAATGAATAAGAACTTCTGAAAAACAAAGAATGCTCAGTTGGTGAAGGAAAGATAACAAATCCTATTTTCTGTAACTGATAAACAATTTGGAGAATACCTATTAGAATAACGAGTCACACGTTCACACCCTCTCTCCTGTACTCATTCAATTTATTCCGGAGAGTACGAACACTGATACCCAAGAGATCAGCCGTCTTTGTCCTATTGGCTTCCTGTTCCTGCAGTGTTTTCAGGATAAGGGATTTTTCGATTTCTCTTAGCGTCAAATTCGAGGATGACACTTGAAAAGGCTCATCTAACGACAATCGTTCCTGAAGGAAGAAATGATTCAAATCCAAAACTTTCGCATCCGGAGAACACATGACGACAGCTCTTTCAAGGCAGTTTTCAATCTCACGCACATTACCCGGCCATTCTCTCTGAGTCAGCATCTTCATCGCTTTTTCCGAAACGCCTCGGATGGGCATCTTATTCTCATCGGCGTATCTCTCCACGAAATGCTTGACCAACAGGGGGATATCATCCCGGCGCTCGGAAATCGTCGGAAGGTGAATCGGGATGACATTCAGCCGGTAATAAAGATCCTCTCGAAAACGCTTTTCTTCGACCTCCTTCTGGAGATTTTTATTCGTCGTAGCGATGATGCGCACATCCACAGAAATCGGCTTCCCGCCGCCTACTCTCTCGATCTCTCTCTCCTGCAGGACCCGAAGGAGTTTTGCCTGGAGTCCATGGCTGATTTCGCTCACTTCATCCAACAGCAGCGTGCCTCCGTCTGCCAACTCGAAACGGCCCTTGTTCATCCGATACGCCCCGGTGAACGCTCCTTTCTCATGCCCGAACAACTCGCTCTCCACAATGCCCTCAGGAAGCGCGGCACAATTTGTCGTCACGAATGAACCCTGCTTCCGCTCGCTGTTGTAATGGATAGCCCTGGCCACGAGTTCCTTCCCCGTGCCGCTCGCCCCCTGGATGAGAACAGTGGCTTTGCTCCGGGCCACCATGCGAATGCTCTCGAACACCCTCTGCATGGGCTCGCTCGTCCCCACGATGTTCTCGAAACTGAATTTCTTATCCAGTTCGGCCCGAAGATACCGATTCTCATCCTCCAGGTTTTTATACTTGAAAAATTTCTCTACCACCATCTCCAACTCATCCAAGTTGAAAGGCTTCGTGATGTAATCGAAGGCGCCGTTTTTCATTGCCTTGACCGCGTTCTTGATGGAACCGTACGCCGTAATCATGATGATGCCCAACTCAGGCTGCTTTTTCTTGACCCGAGACAAGATTTCCATTCCGTTAATATCAGGAAGTCGAATATCCGTAACCAAAAGATCATAACGCTCCTCGTTGAACATTTTTAGAGCATCCTTTCCATTCTTCGACGTATCCACGATATAATCCTTTTTTTGGAATGTCTCGCGAAGAAGGTCCCGGATCATCTCTTCATCATCGAGGATAAGAATCCGTTTTGCATCCATGCTCATTCTTCAACATCCTTTCATCAGCTGCACTTTTAAGACTTTCAGATTTCCCGAACGCGTAACAATCGAAACGCTCCCTGAATGAAGTTTAGCCATTCTCAGGACGATAGCCAGAGAAAGCCGCGCCTCCAGCGGTTCACAGTCGTACATCAACCGGGATATGCTCTCATCTTCCTTGGAGGACAAAGAGCCGTTAAGAAAACCATATTCCACACTCACTCTGTTTCTCGGTTTTTCAACCCATTCGATCGATTCGATCTGACCTCCCATCAAATCGATGAAACGAATGGCATGAAAAACCATTTGTGCGATGAGCTGCGGATCGGCGGACAACTCGATTTTGCCGTTGAATTGTGGAAGATTCGGAAGCATTCCCTGTTCATCGCGTCCCCAGTAATTCTCCCAAGCATCCTTCACGAGTGATCGAAGCTGTACTTTTTTATAACATGGCTCATGTTCACGCACCAAAGTCATGAGGCTGACAACGACCTCATTCATCCGAACCACGCCATCCTGGATCCGTCGAACCAGTCGTTTCCTGGCATCATTCGGCTCCAGATCGCGATCCAGGAGAGCGGCGAATCCTCCTATCCCACCCAGGTTGTTCTTGATTTTATGGACGACATCCGAGAGAAGTTTTTCTTCAATATCTCTTCTGCGGTGGGATGAATATTTATTTTGACTCTTCGCTTCCAAAATCCTACGATGCATTATCCTCTCATCCCTCCGATCGGACAGGTGATAGTATTCAATCGCTCATGTGCTTAAATCATGCCATAGAATCGGAAAATTCTATCTTTTTAAACCTATCGATATTATGTGATGCTCACCCATTGTGAACAGCCGTTTAAATGGAAAAACCTCTCCCTTAAGTTTTAATGCATAAAAGAATTATAGAAAGTCACATTGGGATCCCTGTTCAAGGGAACATACTCGACATTCCTGTATAAAAAAAGACCATGGGTCCGACCCACGGTCTTCAAAAGAGAAAACATTTTCACTTTGAAAATGGCTAACTATTCAAAACAGTACCAACACCCTCCAATAACGGACGGACTTGGAAAGGCTTCTGGATGAAACCAGAAAAAAGCTGACGAACCTCGGCCCCTGCTTTGTCCATCTCTCTTAAATCGGAAGTAGCGACGATTTTCACCCTCGGATTCAGCTTTTTAAGCCATGTGATGACCTTTTTTATCCCCACATCCGGCATTCCCACGTCGAGAATGACCATATCGATTCGGCTTGCATATTTTTTATAGATAGCAATCGCTTCCGTGCCGCTGTCCGTACTGATGACCTTGTAGCCATACCTCGTCAGAATCTTCCTCGCTGTCTCTCGAAGCACCCTTTCATTGTCTACCAATAGAATCGTTTCTTTTCCCAAGGGCAGTTTTTCTTCCGAAATCGAATGCGATTTTACGGCTTCCTGTTCAACCGTCGGAAGAAACATCTTAAACACTGTCCCCTTCGACTGTTCACTGAAAACAGAGATGGAGCCGCCGTGATTCTCCACGATCTCCCGAACCATCGACAGACCCAGTCCCTTGCCCGCATCTTGATCTTTCGTCGTAAAATAAGGCTTGAAAATGCTCTCCTTAACTTCACTGCTCATTCCCACGCCCGTGTCGCTGATCGTCACCTGCACATAATTCCCGGGCTTATTTCCGAACCGCAGTCTCGCGTCTCCATCGCTTATCAAAACGTTTTGCGTCTGGAAAATAAGCTTCCCGCCGAGCGGCATGGCATCCCTCGCGTTCAGCGCCACCTGAAAAATGGCCTGCTGGATTTGACTCGCATCCGCTTTGATGGGCAGGATTTTTGGAGTCAGATCAGCGCGTATCGAAATGTTTTTATCCAAAGTTCTCGAAAGAATGCCGGCAACTTCTTTGATCAGCTGATTGACATCGAGATCGCTGACAACGTATGAGTTCCCTTGAACATACGCCATCAGACGGGAAGTGATTTCCGTGGCCTTCTCGGACGTGCGATTGATCTGCTGTATATCCTCATAGTACGGATTGTCTTTCGGGAACTCTTCGATCAACAGTGAGCTGTACCCTAAAATTGAAGCGAGAAGATTATTGAAATCATGAACAATACCCCCGGCCATTAAGCCCAAGGACTCCATCTTCTTGGCCTGGTACAACTGTTTCTTGAGTCGTTGCCGATCTTCTTTATCGATCCAGAACCACATTTCGACAGAGTTCCCATTGCTCGATAAAACCGTGCACCCGCATTCGACCGTCCTGCGCAGATCATTCTTGGCCATCACAACCGCATCGCAGCGCTTTGGAACATCCGCATCCGATGCGCTGTGATTCGACAACTGCTTCACTCCGTCACGATCGTTTTCATCGATGAATTCCAGCAGGGAACGTCCCTCGATTTCATCCTTCGTCGCACCCAAGAAATCTTCGATCCACGGATTGACCGACTGGATGATTCCATCCCGGACGATGAGTATTCCCAAGACCGGAATGTCGAGGACAGATGAAATCGGATGCCCTTGAGAGGCAGCGCTCTCCTCCACCGTGTCAATCCCATTCGAGAAGAGTTGTACGCATTCTTCCAAGAAAGCGACGTCCGATTCATCCCACATCCGTCCTTTTCTATGGCCCATCGCAAAATAGCCAGTGATTTCCTCCTCGGACAGGATTGGAACGATGACAAACGATTCGAACTCCGCCAGCGCAATGAGACGATCCTTCTCCTCCCCCGACGGAACCGCTAAGACAAGGTCCGAAAGGGATCCGGTCCAGAAGCTGCCGGTACGCGAGAACGCGCTGCCATCAAGCCCTCGACAGATTCGAAGCACTTTATCCCACGTTTCAATAGGCCAGCGGACGAAATATTCGGAATCCAAATCGGATTGTGGATTTTCCTCAGGCCAATTCCCGATGACAAGTCGGTCTCCATCTCTTTGTTTGAAAAACAACCCGATGCCGTCACTGCCCGTCAGCTTCTGAATTTCGGACAGTATCTCCTCCGCAAGCGACTTGGAAAGTCTTTTCCCTCTCAAAAGTCCCGCAATCTTCAGGGACGCATCCTTCCGTTTCTCAGCTATCGCTGCCTCCGATACATCCTGCACGGTCAGCCGCACACAATCCGGGTTTCCCGTGAGATCGCACTCCGTCAGTCCGCTCATCCGAACCCGGAAACTTCGATCCCCGCTATCCGTCATGCGGGTATTATAATCCTTCACGTATCCCCGAACGAGACACGTATGCATCACGTTCTCAACACTCCGACGGTCGGATTCATCCACCAGTGATAGGAAACTTTTTCCGACGAGTTTCTTCGAATCAAAACCCAGCTTTTCCTGAGCCGTGACATTACACGAAACGATGTGTGCCTTGGAATCCAGTCGAAAATAGAGAATCCCCGCTTTCGAATAGAGCTCTTCGTAGCCCCTTTCAGGCACAAACGAGGTATACGTTTCGATTTTTTCCTTCACCACGTTCATAGTGATACTGCGCCCTTTAAATAGACGTACTGTCCCAACAGTGATTATATTCAATAATCAGAGAGAATAAATTTTACTCGGGAAAATTGAAGTGCAAAACGCGTTCCAACGTTATCGGTCGGCAGGCGATTTTCTTAAAACCTCCCGGACTTTCTGTATCAGAACTTCCGTCTGAAAAGGTTTCTGGATAAAGCCTATATCATGGAAGAATTTCGATTCGGCCATGTCATCAATGCCATAGCCGGAAGTAAAAGCCACTTTCACGGATGGATCGAATTGTCTTAATCGTCGATAAGTCTCCTTTCCTCCCATCACCGGCATGATCAGATCCAACAGCACAAGATCGATGCTCTGCAGTCTTTTTCTGTATATTTCCAAAGCCTCCTTTCCGTTCCTTGCAACGGATACTTCATACCCTCCCTTCTCCAGCATGCGTTGGACCACTTGACGAATCACTTCTTCGTCATCCACAAAGAGGATCCTCTCTTTTTTATCCGGTTTTTCTGGAGCTTTTTCCGGAATCGGCTTCACTTCCGGTTTTACTTCCTCAAAGAATCTCGGAAGGAAAATGGTGATCCGCGTGCCGCGTCCGACTTCGCTGTCTACGGTGATAGCGCCGTCGTGATTCTTCACGATTCCATAGACCATCGAAAGCCCCAGACCGGTTCCCTCGCCCGTGGATTTTGTCGTGAAAAACGGTTCGAACATCCGAGCTTTTGTTTTCTCATCCATCCCCATTCCCGTATCCGAGATCACGATACGGACGTACTCCCCCTTCTTCAGGCCAAGCTGATGGGCAGCGGATGTCGTATCTAAATCGATGTTCGACATCCGAATCGTCAGCTTCCCTCCGTTCGGCATCGCATCCTTCGCGTTCAGACACACATTAAGAAATGCCTGCTGGATCTGCTGCGAATCGCCGCGCACGGGCCAGAGGTCTTCCTCAAGGTCCGTCTCCACGACAATCGATCCATCCGGCGTGCGTGAGAGAATCTTCTGGACGCCCTCCGAAACTCGGTGCATGGAGATGGCGGTTACCTGATATTTCCCGCCCCGAGCAAACGCTAACAAACGGTTCGTCAACTCGGCGGCCCGTTTCGTCGTATCCGCAATGGCATGGATGTCATCGTAATACGGATGACCTTCCTTCATCTCGCTCAGAAGGAGGGACGCATACCCTAAAATGCCTCCCAACAGATTGTTGAAATCGTGGGCGATTCCCCCGGCCAGAGTGGCAATCGACTCCATCTTCTGGGTTTCCAACAGCTGCGTTTGCGTCTGTTTTCTCTGAGAAATGTCGATGACATTCCCCAATACAGCGGCTGTGCCGTCGAAATCAATTCGGCAGGCGCGGACTTCACACCAGATCCTCTCACCGTCCTTCTTCAGAAACCGAACCTCGTACTGCTCAGGAACCTCCTCACCTTTCTCCCTGCGCGTCTCTTTCTCTTCTACAGCCTTTCTATCTTCGGGAACGATCAGTCCGGAAAAACGCTTCTCCAAGAGTTCCTCGTTCGTGTATCCGGTGATCTCTTCGAACATACTGTTCGCAAAATGGACGGCCCCGTTTCGCAGAATAAAAACCCCCACGAGAGAGGATTCGATGAAAACACGATATTTTTCCTTCACTTCGCGGGCTTTCGCATCCATTGTTTTCTCAGAAGAAACGTCATGGATAAAACTTTGAAGGGCTTCCGTCCCCCTGAATCGAACCCGCTGGCTCGAAAGCTCCGCCCGAAATGTGGAACCGTCTTTCCTCCGCAACATCGTGTCTAAAGGATTGACATCCTCTTTCTTCGATATTTTACTGAAGAAGAGCATCTGCTCAGGCAACAGGTCGGAAATACCCAACTGGCTCCATCTCAGATTCAACAGCTCTTTCTTCTCGTACCCTAAAAGCTGACACGCCTGTCCATTGGCTTCGATCAAGTTTCCGGAAACATCGTGGATCAGAATGCCGTCTTTAGTCCCTTCAAAAAGTGTCGAATACTGGGATTCCTTCTCCAGCAATCTTTTTGTGCCCTCCTCAATCCGCTCCTCGACGTGTGAAGCCCAGTTTTTAAGCTCTGCATTCTTCTTTTTCAACTCGGAGTAGAGACGGAGATTCTGTAGAGAAAGCGCCACGACAGAGGAGGCAAATGCATTGAAATCCATGAGCTGCGATGAAGAGCTCCATCGTGAAGAATTCACAATGAGAAGGATATCAACGATCGACTCTTTTAAAGTCAGAGGATATAGAAGAAGAGTATGGCATCGGGATCGCTCTAAATGCTGCTTGATGAACGCATCCGCCCAGAGATCCTCCCACTGAAGCGGTCGTCTTTCTTCAAAACTTTTAATGACCAAAGCCGTTCTGAGTTTGGCAGGGACGATGATTTTCTCAATCGAAGGCGACATGCCGATGACTTTTGACTGCCCCTTCTTAACGTCTCCGGTGATGAGTAGAACCTGCTCTGCCAAACTCCGCTTTTGAATTTCGATTAAAAGTTTCTGCGTCCTCTCCCAGGGATCGAAGGCACTAAAAAGAAAGTCTTTGCCAACGACCCACTCATACAACGAGGGAGTAATGCCCAACGGTGGAACTGTTTTTTTTCTTCTGCAGAACGGATTCAATAAATTCCTCTCCGCGAAACGATGCTTTCAACCCATCATGACAAGAGGCAGCAATGGTAATCGACTCTTGAATGTTAATCGATCTGTTTTAAA
>JBDRSZ010000297.1:0-4864 GCA_043824415.1 bacterium
CCCCGTATTCAATATGATAATCACACCGCTGTAAGTCTCGCCTGGAAGGACATTCTTCTCGTGGGTCAAATCTCCTAAAACCGTAACTCCGGCCAGCAGTGTATTTTGTAATAATAATCCGATTACAAAAACAAGAAATCCAATCTTTATCCTCATTTTCATGCTTCTCCAATCTAAAGTTCCATCACAGTATAAATAACCGTCCCGGAATACATCGCCGAGGGAATCTGAACAGAAACGCCCGTCAGTCCGCACTGAACATCAATATTCTTTCTCTGTTTATACCCCATAAAGAATTGTTGATCGAACGATGTGACTTCCAGCCATGAAGTGCCGCCTGAAATCCATCCGCCTCCGATCCCGTTACTCGTCCTTCGAATACCAAACCTCAGATCCGGATGCCAGTTCATCGGGACGCCCCTCACATACACGGCCCACATTCCTTTCGCTCGCAGAATATTGATTTCTATCTGATCGTTGTCACTCATATACATAGAGTTCACATCGCTCCCCGGACCGGCCGTCAGATCGGAGGCATCGATCATCAGAGACCAGTTTCCAAAGACGGTAATATCCTGAGCCGAGACTTCGTAGTCAAACACGAGACTCAGGAGAATTACCCAAACAGAGAAGACGGACCGTAGTCTTTTCACTTTTCCCCTCGGATCGCAGATAGGGGCGGACATTGGAATCCGCCCCCATCTCACAACACGGAATTAAGACGCGTCGGTCATCGTGAAAGTGACCGTGACCGTCTTACTTTCGGTGGCTACGAGAGCCGTCGCATCCGTGACTTCAAGAGCGTAAGCCAACTGTGCGCCGTCGGAACCCCCCGTACCCGTGAAACAGCTGCTGATAGCCGTGACGATATTCTGCGCCGAACTGGAAACAGTGACCTGGCCGGCACTCGTTCCTTTACCCGATTGCGGGCTTGCCTGGAGTCTCAATTGCGTGCCCGCAGGAGCAGCGTTTCCCGCCCCCCACGCTGCGGTGACGTTTCTCGTCCAACTGGCCGGTACGGTCGACGTATACCGGAGATACGCACTGTTATCCGAATCATCTTGCGGAATGCCACCAGGAGTAGTTGGAGCAGTCACGGTCAAACTCACGTCAGCCGATACTGCAATTTCTGCGATCGAGTTGACCACCAGTGTCACATCGTGATTGTCGTTGTCCTGAGCGAACAGCATACCGGACAATCCCATAATGAGAACACATGCCGTAAACAGAATTAACTTTTTCATACGATAATTCTCCTCTTTTTTTTGCCACACTTTTTCATTCTTGCCACACTTCCTCAAAATTGTTTAACGACTGCCGCACTCACCTCCTTTCAATTTTAAAAGATAAAAAACCAAGGATTATGAATTGGGAGATTGAACAAGCACTCTTTGATCAAATAGCATGCCATTCAATAAAAGGGGGTTACAAAAGGATGTCGATAAATGAACAGCACTCAAAGAGAAGACAATTTTAGCGAGTACTTATCCGGATAAGACAGGATGGTTTTTTAAAAGCAGAAAGAGATGTGAATCGATGATAGCAATTACCAAAGAATCCTCTTTTCAACAGCACTGAGCCGAGACAATCATCATGCAATCTAATTGACTGTTTTATAGACACTTAAATAACAATGGAGGAGAGACAATAAAAGGTTTGTATTGTTCATTTGCACGTATTCTCTGACTATCTGACAATATCTAAAATCAAACAGGTGCGAGTCAGCATTTATAAAAAATTTTCACAAATCGGCAGGGATCGAATGGCAGGAAAAACGCGTCTTCTCTCTCGATTGCAAAATGAAGGACTTTTTCATAATGCAAACATCAATGAAGCGCACGCAGCGTATCCATGAAAGCCGAATCCCTCAACGGAAGCCCGCCTCTGCTCAGAATCCTGTGAGCATCGGCTGAGAGGGTGCCCAGCTTTTGGAAAATCGCAATATCTATATCTTCAGAACATATCGGATAAATGGAATTGTTCGTCAATAAGGGATCTGCATTCGGAGTCAACATCCTGAGGTCCACGGCCTCCTGCCAGCTTTTCGTGCCCGGAATGGGTGAAAAAGAAGCCAGGCTCACTTTGATTCCCAAGCTCAGCACAAACCGCATACTCTCCACAGTCTCCTCCACAGTCTGACCTGGCAGTCCCATGAGGATGTAGCTCCCTATTTGCCTTCGGTCGAATCCCGCCTCAACCAAATGGCGGACAGCTTGTGTCAAATCCTCATCCGTCACTTTAAGGCCCATACTTTTTTGCCGTTCTTTATTCATCGTCTCGTAACTCAGACGGATTGTCCGAAAACCTGTCTCAGCCATCAACCTTGCCAATCGATCGTCCACAGCGCCGGGCTGGATCCCATTGGGTGTATGAAAATGGATAGGCAGGTTTCTCTTAACGATTTCTTCGAGAATCGGAACGAGGTGCTCGTCTTTTTCATACAAAAGTGCATCGTCGTAGAAAGCAAACTCCGTGACTCCCATCCGTCCATGAAGACGCACGATTTCATCCACGATTCTGGATGGACTTCTTCGTTTGTAGGTTTTCGATAAAAGGGAAGACGCACAGAATGGACATCGAAACGGGCAGCCCCTCGACGTAAGCAAAGCGACTGAATCCAGCCGATCGTACAGGTCGTATGCAGGTTCCGGGAAATCGTCAATACTTCGATACCCTGACATATCGGACCGAGACCCTGTAATCTCATCGACGATTCTCAGTCCCTCAATCTCGCCCTCTCCGACCACCACCCAGTCCGCTCCACTTTCCCCCCTGGCATGATCCGGATACAGAGATGCGTAAATACCCCCGAGAATCACAGGAACGTTAGAAAATGACTGTTTCAGGAGGGACACCATCTCCACCACTCCCGGATACCAGTAAGTCATTCCCGAAGTGACCAAGACGACATCGGGGGGAGCGCGTCGCATGAGTTCATCTTTAACAATGGAAAACGGCAGGCCGTACCGTCCATACTTGCGCGGTACGTGTTTCAGGATGTCTGGTTTTGGAATGAATTCCTTAAAGAAGCGGCCCGTCCCGTCAGGCCTGCTCTGATTCCCCTTGAACTTTGGAATCCCTCGCAGGGATGGATGATTCCGATCCATGCAGTCCAGAAGGTCCACGTCGTACCCGTTCTCCCGCAGAACAGCACCCACGCTTAGTAGCCCGAGAGGTTTGATCCAAAAATCGTACGCCGCAAAATCGACAATCCAGGGATTGACGAGAAGCACCTTCCCCTTGGTTTGAAACAGAGATTACTCCTCGGAGATGACTTTAAACACCTTGTCGTGCGACCGGACCCTTTCGGGAACTTTGATGCCCACATCATCTCCGACTTTCGCCTCTTTCACGGACTGATGCTCGATCTGCATGGAGCTTATATCCACGATCAGGTCCGTCGTACTGCCCTTGAAATGCAGCACGTCCCCCACACGGATTCCCTCCGCAGTGACCTTCAATGCCACAACTCCGACGTGGGCAAAGTAATCCGTCACCCGTGCAACTTCAATCTCCCTCTCGCCCATTACTGAACCTCCTTTTTCTCTACTCCTTCTCCTTGGATTCCCCCTCTCCTGGTCGTCCGCCTTTTTCCCAATTCCTGATAATGATAAAAAGCCCCAGAGCGATCATGACCACGGGAATCCATGGGATATCGTAATCGAACCAATCTAAATTATTCCCCAACCAGACAAATCCCATCGCGATGAGAACAATTCCCCAGAATAGATTGTGCCCGTGATGCCCTTTTTTCTCCATTCTTTCTTGAAACTTCTTCGCTTTGGTCTCCATCCGCTTACCGAATTCTTCACCCTTTTCCTCGATCCTTCCCCCTATTTCTTCCATTCGCTTCTCGAGTTTTTTCACCCGCTGGTCGAACCTGTCCTCCCAGGAACTCTCATTCTTTCCCGCCATACATCGCTCCTTAACGCTTAATATAAACGATACTCAGACAACCTTTTGAAGGTTGTCTCCTTCTTCACACGCGAAACTTCAACGCATCCTCAGGACACACCTCAATGCAGCGTCCGCAGGCATGACAATCGGGATGCGATTTTTTTCCTGCCAGTATTGAAGGAACAGCTGGGCATGGACTTTTATTGATGCAGACATTGCAATTCGTACACTTCTCCTTGTCTAATCGTACTCTGATCAGTGACACATGCTCGATCATCCATGTGAGCATTCCGAGCGGGCACATAAGATAACAAAACGGCCTGAAAATAAACAGAGCAGCAATCAGAACCACAGCGAAGATCGTCACCGCCAAGAATTCGAACCCCCAATGTAAGAACTCAAATGGATTCAAATATGGATAGATGCTTTTTCCGACCGTAAACAATAACACGATAAACAGGAGAAAAATACCGATGCGGATCGAATTTGTCATTCTGAAAGGAAGCTTAACTTTAAATCTCTTCGGCAGGGGAACGGAATGAGCCATCTCCTGAACAGCCCCCACGGGACACACCCATCCGCAAAAAATTTTGTTTCCGATGAGACTGAGCACTGCAACGGATGCGACGATCGCTATAAAAACCAAAGGTACGCCCCTGCCCGCGTTCAGGAACAAAAACGGCTTTTCGATAATGCAGAACGGACTGGGATGCATGCTCATGCCGTTCGCGAAGGAGCCCAACGGCAGGATGGAAAGGATTCCAAATGTAAAAAAGATAACCACGAGAGAGAAAAGTCGAACACTGCACTTGACCCACGATTTCATCAAGAGTCCCAGACCGATAAAACAAAAAATAGCACCCACCCAGACACGGGGGAGTTTCCAATAATCGAAAAAACCCATCGGTTTTTGTCCTCCCCCTTGATGCGCCCAAAGCGCGGAGGCCATCAGAAAAAGAATTATTAA
>JBDRSZ010000298.1:0-4833 GCA_043824415.1 bacterium
TCTTCCGGATCGGTGAGGAGTGTTTGAAACACCGAATCCGCCTTTTCAAATTGTTCGTTTCGGCGGTACAGCTCGCCAAGAAAATATTCATCGTGTGCATTGTTTTTCGACTTCATCCAGGATTCTGCTTTATCGAAAGACACGTTGTTTACCATGATGTCGTAGAACCTGAAAAGCTCCGTGTGGATGGCATCGTCCGATGGGTCGAGGAGATACTGATTATAAACGAGTTCAACCGCATGGAGGTGTTTACTCAGATGGAGTTCTATCATGCCGTAGTAGTAGTAGGTATTTTCGTAGGTGGAATCGACGGCGATGATTCGGTCGAGAGATTTCTTCGCGTTGTTAAAAGAATTGGGATACATTAAAAATTTTTTAAATCCGATTTCACTCTGGGAGACGGCATACCCGTAATTGGCTTCGAGGTTATTCGGCTCGGCCATCAGAATCGTCTCGAACCAGTCGGAGGATTCGTGCCATTCTTCATCCTGCAGTGCTCTGTTTCCGAGGCAGAGCATGGTGTCTATTTCGTGCGGGAAATATCTTTTAATGACGTCGATGACTTGACCGCTCCGTTTGTAGATATCGAAGCGGATCCTGTCAAAGTCCCAGCGTTCTTGAATGGACTTTTTAGCTGTCCGTCCTGCCTGTCCAAGAAGGGCGGAATGGAATGAGATGCTTGTCATTGTTGACAGGAGCAGGATGATTTTCAAACGAGTCGTATTTTTCATGCGGTTGATTCCTTTTTCTGTTCAGGTTTTCATTTCTTTTGAGGCGATTCATAATCCATGGGCAGCCATTCGTCGGCACAGTCCCAAAACCAGTAGCCATGAACGACAAGTTTTATTCGACCTGGGATGACAACTCCGTTGGTGCTGAGGGTAACCGTATTGCCGTCATTGATATTCAACCATGATTTCTGATATGCCCGGTTAAACTCGCTCCGTTCCTTTTTATAAATCACTTTGAGATATTCCGGAAAAATGAGAGTACGGGCATCAGGATTTGCCGCATCCATCAACAACGTATCCGGGTCCACTTTGTATTCTGCTCTTTCTGAAAAACTTGTTCTCCCATCGATCTCGACTGTCTTCGCACCGTAAATCTCGAATCCTTCCTCCTTGAGTCGGCCTTCACACAATGATCGCAGGAAGTGACGCTGGGAACCGTTGTATGCGGTGAGACGGTTTTTATCCCAATTCTTTTTTTCTTTTTCATTCTCGGGAACGCGCTCCGTAAATTTAACCAGGCCTTCACATTGTAAAGATTTTTTTATATAATACTGACCCTCTATGTTCAAATAGGAAGGTATCACGCGGGCTATTGTTGGCGGTCTAGGATCGTTGCGGGATGTTCGGACTGCCATGGGCATATTGGAAGGAACGATCCTGGGTATATCAACATGAAAAACGTTTAAAATCAGGGTCATTTCATAGCCAAGGGCGTTGTTCGTAAAAATAAAAGGTTCCTCTGAGAATGCTTGAAACTGACCGATCTCACTATCGTATAGAAAATCGAGGACTTCAGGATTTTCGATTTTACATTTTTTTGCGAATTCGCGCGACCCCAAAAACAGAATTTCAAATATTTTAAGATTCTTTTTCCATTCTTTGGGGATTTCCGCAGTGACGGATATCTTTTCTCCTTCCAGTACTTTGGGCTTCAAATCGAAGTCAACGGTGATTTCGGCCTGGCCAGAAACCTGTATCGTTTTCTTCTGGAATTCATACCCCATCATGGTTACGACAAGGTCGTAAGTTCCGGGCGGTATGTTTTCGATAACGTAACGGCCTTCTTTATCCGTGGCGCAACCGAGGGTGGTGTTCGACAGGAACACGTTGGCGAAGAAAAGAGGCTGGCCGGTTGAGGCGTCTGTGACGCGGCCGGTGAGTTTGAATCGCTTTTCCTGTGGCTGTTGTTCGTAGAGTATGATCCGGTCATCCTGGACTTCTCTGAATGCGAGTCCGAATTCGTTGAGGATTTCTTTCAGCGCTTCGTGCGCGGTTTTCGATTGGACATCGCACGTCACGGTTTTCCCGTTGACGAGCTTGTCGTCGAAGATAAATTCGACATTCGATTGTTGGCTGATTTCATTCAGGACGTGTCTGAGGGATTCGTTCTTCGACCGGATGGATATTTTTTTCGATTGGCCCATACCGGTGGAGATGGACGTACAGGCCAGTATTAGGACTAATAATAGATGGATTGTGTGCTTTTTCATTTTTCTGATCCTTTCGGTGGCTTATAGTCTGCCGGCAGCCATTTCGGAGCTTTCTCTCGAATCCATGTGTTGCCGAATTGAACAGGAGAATCGGTGATGATGACGATATCAGAATTGACGATGATGAGTATGGGTTTTTGGATTAGTATTATATTTTCTTGTTTTGCATATTTATTTCTTAGCCTCATCTCATTGTACGGACTATCATATTGTTCTAGAGCTTTTTTCATGACTTGATATGATTCGTCGTCTCTTTTGTTGTATGTTATTTTTAACCGGCCTGGACAGGGTTTTAAGATGTACTGGCTCGGCTTGTCACCCGGTGCGAGTAGAGTGTCCGGGTCGACCTTGTATTCTCGGTTCGCTCTAGGTCGGGATACGGTAAATCCTTCTTGTTTGAGCCGGTGTTCCCACAGGGCTCTGATGAAGTGGCGCATTGAGCCGTTGTATGTGTCGAGTCGGTTCTGAATCCATTTCTCCCGTTCTCCATCATCCTTTGGATCCAGCTCTTCGAAAGCGGTTGCAGCCTTATAGGTACGTAAGCTGTAGTTATCATTACTCTCAAAATGAATCAGAAGAAAAGAGACTCTGTATCCGAGGGCGTTGTTGATGAAGATGGCGGGCTGTTCGTTGTACGCCCGGAATGTGCGGGAACGTTCAAAATCCAGGACTTCGGGGTTGACGAGCGAACATTCTTTGGCGAACGCTCCGCTCCCGAAGAGCAGCTGCTCGAAGATCTTCAGATTCTCTTTCCAGTCCTTGGGATATTTGGCAGTGACGGATATGGTTTCGCCCTGTATCGGAATGGGCTTTAACTTGAAGTGAACGATTTTTTCCGGTTCATCGAAAAATTCGAGGCTCGCACTGACGGCCTCGTAACCCATCATTGTGGCTACCAGATCGTAGGGTCCGGGCGGGATGCGCTCGATGGTGTACCGGCCGTCTTTATCCGTGGCGCAGCCGAGAGTCGTGTTCGATAGGAATACGTTAGCGAAGTAGAGGGGCTCGCCGGTTGAGGCGTCTGTGACGCGGCCGGTGAGTTTGAACCTCCTCTCCTGCGGCGGTTGTTCGTAGAGGACAATCCGATCCTCCTGGACTTCTCTGAATGCGAGTCCGAATTCGTCGAGGATCTCTTTCAGCGCTTCTTGCGCGGTCTTCGCTTGAACATCGCACGTCACGGTTTTTCCGTTGACGAGCTTGTCGTCGAAGATGAATTGGACGTTCGATTTTTGGCTAATTTCCTCTAGGACGTGTCGGAGAGATTCGTTCTTCGACCGGATGGAGATTTTTTTCGATTGGCCCATGCCGACAGATATCAACATAAATATCAGCGTTAAGGCCAGCAGCAAATGAAGTGTGCACTTTTTCATTTTTCAGTCCTCCTCATTTTTTATCCAATGTATATCGATCGGCTTTTTTCTCGACTTGAAGTTTCAATGTCAAAGAGATGGACGAAAGCACCGTGTCGAGCGGCATGTTTTTGAACGAGCCTGTGAGCGTATTCAGGCCGATGCCTCGTTCCTTCAATCCGATGCGCACACTGTAATGTCTCTCGAGTTCTCCGATAATTTCGGTCAGGGGCGTTTGTTCGAACACGAGCCTTCCCTCCAGCCAGCCGAGATGCTGGTCCGCGTCTATGGATTTTGGCACGGCTGGAGGGCTGTCGCGTTCGATCTCGCTCATCTTGCCTGTTACGAGGTTCACGGCTTCGGCTTCCGAGTGAATCCGCTCGAACCGAACGCTGCCCTGTTTGACGACGACGCGCGTTTTTTCGTAACGGGCCCAGACGTTGAACTGTGTTCCGAGGACGGTCGTTTTTGCGTTGTCCGTGATAACAATGAAGGGACTGCCGTCTTTCTTCACGTCGAAGAAGGCTTCTCCTGAAAGATGGAAGCGCTGGGATTCGTCGGCGGAGGACTTGGGATACCGGAGTGTGCTGCCGCTGTTCAGGCGAATGCGTGTGCCATCCGTAAAGGTGAGTTCCGCCCTCCGACCGTTGTGTATCGTTATTTCTTCAAAGGAGGATTGATAGATAAAGGTTTTCCAAATGAAGAATCCGAGGCATGCCAGTAGAGCGCATGACAGGGCCAAAGCCGGACCGTATCGAAATCGTATTTTTTTCATGGGATAAGAACGGGATGTCCTGTGTTTTTGCGCGGGCGCGATTTTCATGTCCTCTATGCTTTCTGGCATTGAATGAATTGCTTGTCTCAGTTCGGACCATTCCTTTTTTTGATCGGGAGTATGGGGAGGAGCTATCGATTTGACCTGTTTGCAGAACGTATCCAATTTTTCGAATGAGTCGCGGCTCTCGGATGATGCCTGCATCGCTTCGTCGAGTTTTTTGAGATCGGACGATGAAATCTCGCCGGATAGTTTTTGAGCGATGCGTCTGAAAATGTTTGATGTTTTCATAATGTGGGATTCCTTTCGTTGCTTTCTATACTCCAATACACTTTGCTCGGGTAAAAGTCCTACTCGTTGTTCTCAGGATGGGAAGGGAGATTCTACAGTTGTATTACGGCAAATTTTGGAATTTTAATAAACCTAATTTCATCGATAAAGTGATTTTCAATAAATGAACAATCGATTCCTCTCCCTTTCCAAGGGAG
>JBDRSZ010000299.1:0-10714 GCA_043824415.1 bacterium
TATCTCGACAACGTCAATGAGCACATCCTCCACAATCTGGATCGATTCAAAAAACAAGAAGAACCCGAAGAGAAACAGCAGATCGCCCTCCTTCCCGTACAAAAACTCCAGTCGACCGATCCTTTCCTCGACTACAGGGTGAACGTCGTAGTGGACAATACAAAGACCAAGGGCACGCCCATCGTCATCGAGACGGCGCCCACCTTCAGCAACCTCTTCGGAATGATCGACCGTTCCTGGGATCCCTCGGGCGTATGGCGGACGGACTTCACGAAAATCAAGGCCGGCTCCATCCTCAGAGCCAACGGCGGTTACTTAGTCTTCAACCTCATCGAAGCCATAGCCGATCCGGGCGTCTGGAACATCCTGAAGAGGACGCTGAAAAACCGCCAAGTCCTCATACAAGGAATGGAAGGCATCTATCCCTTTTTGTCATCCGCACTGAAACCCGAGCCCATCGACATCGACCTGAAAGTCCTCGTCATCGGGGATGAAACGACCTACCGTCTCATCTATGACATAGACGATGAATTCAAGAAAATATTTAAAATCAGGGCCGATTTTGACACCGTCATGGACAACGATAAAAATGCCATCAAGGAGTATTCAGGCTTTGCCTGTAAAATCTGTAAGGACGAAAATCTGTTGCCCATGGACAGTTCCGCCCTGGTCGGCGTCATCGAATACGGCGTCACGCTGGCCGGACGAAAAAAGAAGATCTCCACACGGTTCAGCGACGTTGCGGACATCATCCGCGAGGCCCATTACTGGGCGGCACAGTCCAAGAGCAAAACGATCACCGCCAAACACGTAGACAAAGCCCTCGAAGAAAAAGAATACCGTTTAAAACGAATCGAAGAGAAAATTCAGGAGTTGATCGAAGACGGCACGCTCATGATCGACATTCGCGGATCCCGAGTCGGACAGATCAACGGTCTCTCCGTTTACAGTCTTGGAGACTATGCGTTCGGCAAGCCGTCAAAAATAACTGTGGAAACAGCCGTCGGCAAAGCAGGCATCATCAATATCGAGCGCGAAGCCGGCATGGGCGGCCGGACTTACAACAAAGGCGTTCTCATCATCGCCGGATACCTCCGCCGCATGTACGCCCAGGACAAGCCCCTGGCCATGTCCGCCACGCTCTGCTTCGAGCAGTCCTACTCCGGCGTGGATGGTGATTCGGCTTCCTCCACGGAAATCTATGGACTGCTCTCTTCGCTGTCGGGCGTTCCTCTGAGGCAGGATATCGCAGTCACGGGTTCCGTTAACCAGAAAGGCGAGATCCAGCCCATCGGCGGTGTGAACGATAAGATCGAAGGCTTCTACGACGTTTGCAGGGCCAAGGGCCTCACAGGAAATCAGGGCGTGATGATCCCTAAAAAGAACGTCGGCGACCTGATGCTCAGGAAAGATGTCATCGATGCCGTGAAGAAGTCCAAATTCCACATCTGGGTCGTCGAAACCATCGACCAGGGCATCGAGATCCTGACCGGCAAGCCGGCCGGCAAAAAAGACAAAAAGGGCAACTACGCCGAAGGCTCCATCCACCACCTGACCAATAAAAAACTCCAGGACTTCGCCGAACGGATGAAAGAATATTGGTCAGGAGAGTAAAACACGTCCGATTCCCATTCGTTTTCCCCCTCTATGAGGGGGAAAGACAAAGGGGGATGTTTAGCAATGTGCAATGATGCAGAAGCGTAAGTTTAATATCGTTTTCCTCGGCATCGACTTGGCCGGCGTTCCGAACAGACCCACTGGAATCTGCATTTTGAGAGATATGCGAGCCGACACCTCCCTCGTCCACTCCGATGAAGAAATCATCCGCATAGCCGAAGATCTCAAGCCCGCCGTCATCACCATCGATGCGCCCTTATCCCTTCCGCCGGGCCGAAAATCCATCGAAGATCGGAACGGCGAGCATCTGCGGGCTTGCGACAGGGAACTCCTTCACCGGAAAATCCGATTCTTTCCCATCACCCTCGGCCCCATGCGCGTGCTGACGAAGAGGGGCATCGCTCTTAAACACAAACTCGAACACCTCGGGTGCCCCGTCCTCGAATGCTATCCCGGAGGAGCGCAGGACATTCTCAGCATCCCCCGCAAACAGCAGGGGCTCATCCCAATGCTCGAAGGTCACAGAAAACTCGGCATCAAAGGCTTGAAGTCCAACCTGTCCGACCACGAACTCGACGCCGTCACGGCTGCTTTCGTAGGAAAGCTTTATATTGAAACAAAAGCTGAAATTTACGGTATCCTAAAGGAGGGAGCCATCGTCATGCCGAAACAAGATGGCGCAACTCAATGAACTACCCCGCCGCAAGCCTGCCCAGGGCAGTCAAGCAGCGGGGTATCAAAAACAAAAACATTGAACGCCCCAAGGGGCGGAGAATCAAACCCTTTCCCGCCTCTGGCGGGATTGAAATCATCGTTGAAAATCATCCGGCTCGCAACGGAGTGAATCGGGAGAAACGACATGATCAAACTGGACGACATCAGTAAATACTACGCCGCGGGTCCGAGAAAAACCTACGTCTTGCGCCATCTCAACCTCGAAGTGGAAGAGGGCGAATTCGTCACCATCATGGGACCTTCCGGAGCGGGGAAATCGACGCTGCTCCACATCCTCGGAATGCTCGACGACCCGTCCGAGGGCGAATACCATTTCTACGACCATTCGGTGCACGAATTGACAGAGAAGCATAAATCTGAAATCCATAAACATTACATCGGTTTCGTTTTTCAGAGCTACCACCTCATCGATGAACTGAACGTTTATGAGAACTTGGAAACGCCGCTCCTCTATAAAAAAATCGAGGGGCCTGAAAGAAAAGCCATGGTCGCAGACATCCTCGACCGTTTCAGCATTGTAGCAAAGAAGAAGCTTTTCCCAAATCAGCTGTCCGGCGGACAGCAGCAGCTTGTCGGCGTTGCCAGAGCCGTCATCGCTCAGCCCAAACTCATCCTCGCCGATGAGCCCACGGGTAACCTGAATTCCGCTGAGGGCAAAAAGATCATGGAGATGCTGAAGGATTTGAACGAAAACGGGACGACCATCATCCAGGTCACCCACTCGGAAGAAAAGGCGGCGTACGGGAACAGAATCATCCGTCTCATCGACGGATGGATTCAGAAGGAAAATCAGAAAAAATCAACTGCGCGATTGAATATAAAAAAGAGGTCCAAACGATGAGCACGATCAACATTCAACTGCCCGCTGTGGAAGGAGAGCAGCAGATCGAAGTCGAAGTCAAGATCAACGGCAAAAAGAGGAGGATGCACTACCGCATCGAAATCTTCTCCTGGGAGGAATGCGAAAAAATCGAAGAAAGGGCGGAGTGTCTGAAAAAAATAATCTCCAAATACGACAAAGACTGGCGGTTGATCAACATCGGCAGCCCGACCGAAACGCACATTCCCCTAATGTTCAAACAGCTCAATGCGAATTGAGGTTCACGCGTCAGGCATTCCCAAATGAACTACCCCGCCGCAAGCAGCGGGGTATCAGAATTGAACGCCCCTAGGAGCGGGGAATTAAACCCTTGCCCGCCTCTGGCGGGATTAGAGACGGAAACAGAGAATTGTCTCCTAATCGATGAGACAGTTACTCTACCTCAGGTCGAATTCATTCGCTCCACGTTGAAATCCCTCAGTGCACTAAAAATTCGCGTTAAAAATCGGAAGAACCCGTAAAGCTTTCGGATTGTCCCGCACAATGTTGATGAGGCCGATTTGAATCCCTCTCAGCCGGAACGCATAGTTAAAAATGCCGATCGAGATCCCTTCCTGGGTCCCTTTCACATAATTGCACGCGCTCGCACTGAATCCCGATAATTTCCCGTCATCTTCGATCTTGATCATTCCGAACGCTAAGGTAACGCCTTTCACATCCACGCCGCCCACGCCTAAACCCGCGATCGTCACACCTCGAATCGTCGGCGCACCCGCGCCCAGACCGCATATCGTAATACCTTTCAGAATTTCCCCGGCTCCCGCGCCTAATCCGGCTACAGTCAATCCCATCAACCTTTTTCCCGCTCCCATGCCCAACAACCCAACATTCAACCCTTTCACATCCCCGCCCGCACCTCCGCCCAAGCCGCCGATGTTGATTCCCTCCAAATTCTCGCCGGCTCCCACTCCCAGCAGGCCGACATTCAATCCTCTGACGCTTCCGCCCGCACCCGCACCCAAGCCTCCAATGTTTACGCCCACCATGTCGCCGCCGCATCCGACACCCAAAAGACCGATAGAGATGCCCCTCACATCTCTCTCCGCGGCAACGCCCAATACACCGATCTGGACACCCCGCATAGTCCCCCCGCCCGGCATCAAACCCAAAGACAAACCGGTGACCACAGCCTGGCTGTTGTCCTTTTTGGGCTGCCAGAGCGTGATGTTGATACCGTTGATTTCCCTGATGCCGCTGTCCCGAAAATTGAACCTGAGTCCGGAGAATTCTCTTAAATTACCGAATCCGATCCCCCAATATTTCGACGGCAGACCTACCCCTTGTCCATGTAATTTCTCCAAACCGAAGACGTAAAAAAAGATGACCACCCCCAAACATTGACTCAATTTCCTAAAAAACGACCTTGATAAAAACGGATTCACAACCATAACTTCCTCCTTCTGGAAAAACACATCGAATACGATGTACGAAAGGTCAGTCAAATCATTATTCAAACAACTCAGGCAACTTCCATACCAGTACTTATGTATGGAATTGACCGCCCACAATCCTCAATGTTTCAAGAAAAGTTATCGCCGGCCGCCCTCTTACGGATCACATGTCTGTGGCTAATTGACACGGGCTCAATACCAACAGGTGATGTCATTTTACACAGAGTTGATTACGATCTTCGTATCCTGAAGTTTCATCCCATCCGTCCGACATACTCCAATAAGTCTTGAATTTTCCGAATATCTTTTTTATTATACTGTATCCGCTCTATGAAAAAACCGGAGAATCCAATGGAAAAAGAAGTCATCCTCAAAAACATCCATCTCTTCGAAGAGATTTCCGATGAAAGCCGAAGAGCCCTGGCGGACATCTGCATACCCAAGATGCTGCAGAAGAAAGAAGTCCTGTTCCTCGAAGGCGACAAAGGTTATTCCGTCTACATCCTCGTGAAGGGGAATATTCAACTTTTCAAATCCATGTCCGAGGGGAAGGAGATTGTCATTAAAATCGTCAAGCCCGGAGAATTGTTCGCCGAGGTCATTCTATTTGAAGAAAGTCGGTATCCGGTGAGCGCAGTGGCATTGAAGGAAAGCCTCGTCTACCTCGTGCCCAAACACCAATTTTCCTGCCTTCTGGTGGACGAAACATTCAGGAATGATTTCATGTCCGGTCTCATGAAGAAAATGCGATATCTAACCAAACAGATTGAGTATCTGACCCATCACGACGTCGAAGAACGGCTGTTTACGTTTCTTGAAGAGCATTACGGGAGAAAAAGGAACATCAAGGTGACTTTGTCTAAAAAAGACGTGGCGGCGGCCATCGGGACGACGCCGGAAACCCTGTCGCGCCTCCTCCTCCGTCTGAAGAACGAAGGAACGCTGACATGGGAGGGAACGAACATCGCATGGCATGCAGCGACTCGGCAGGATTTCAGACCCTCTTAGAGCATCCATTAAATCTGCTGTCCAACGTTCAGAAATTTCATTGACATTGTCAACGAATTTTTTAGATTATATTTGAAACCGTATTATTATAGAAACGATCCATAGGAGTCGTGTGAATGATGAAACTCGTGGAATGCGTGCCCAACTTCAGTGAAGGCCGGGATAGGAGCAAGATCGATCAGATAACGGGTGAAATCAGCGGAACGGAGGGTGTCAAACTCTTGGATGTCGATCGGGGAAAAGACACCAATCGAACAGTCGTCACGTTTATTGGGTCGCCCGATGCCGTCGTTGAGGCGGCGTTCAAGGCCATCGCAAAAGCGACCGAAGTCATCGACATGTCCAAGCACACGGGCGCCCACGCGCGCATGGGCGCCACCGACGTCTGCCCGTTCGTGCCCGTCTCCGGAGTGACGATGGAAGACTGCGTCGACCTGGCGCGGCAGCTCGGAAAACGCGTCGGAGACGAACTGGGAATCCCCGTGTACCTGTACGAAAACACGGCCTCAAAGCCGGAAAGACAGAACCTGGCTAACGTCAGGGCAGGCGAATACGAGGGCCTGCCCGATAAGCTTAAAGATCCTGAATGGAAACCCGACTTCGGCCCGGCCGAATTCAACGTCAAGGCCGGAGCCACCGTCATCGGAGCCAGAGAATTCCTCATCGCATACAACGTAAACCTGAACACGCGGGACATCCGCATCGCCAGGGAGATCGCATTTTCCATCCGCGAGAAAGGACGGCTCAAGAAAGACGCCGACGACAAAGTTGTGCGCGACGAGAGCGGCAGTGCCCTTCGCGTTCCCGGAAAATTCGATGCGTGCAAGGCCGTCGGATGGTACATGGAAGACTTCGGACGGGCGCAGATCTCCATCAACTTCGTGAATTACAAAATCACACCCCCGCACATCGTCTTCGACGAGTGCTGCAGACTCGCCTACGACCTCGGTGCCAGAGTCACGGGCAGTGAACTCGTCGGACTCATCCCTCTCGAAGCCGTTCTCCAGGCCGGAAGACACTATCTGAAAAAGCTCGGGAAGACAACGGGCGTCCCCGAGTCCGAGCTCATTCACACAGCCGTCCTCTCGCTCGGATTGAACGACCTCTATCCCTTCGAGAAGGAGAAAAAGATCATCGAATACCAATTCGACAGCGGAAGTGCGCTCACGGAAATACCTATCCACACCTTCATGGACATCCTCTCCACGGACGCTCCGGCTCCCGGCGGAGGAAGCGTCTCAGCCCTGTGCGGAGGCCTGAGCAGCGCGCTGTCTTCGATGGTCGCCGCATTGACACACGGAAAAAAAGGATACGAAGAAGCTTTCGACGAAATGGAGCAAATCGGCGTCGAATCACAGAATTTGAAGGACGCCTTCATCGCGGATGTCGACAGAGACACTCAAGCATTCAACCGAGTCATGGACGCCATGCGCCTTCCCAAGAAGACCGATGAGGACAAATCCTCCCGATTGGCAGCCATAGAGGATGCCACAAAGGAAGCCACACTCGTTCCTCTATCCGTCCTAAAACGGTCCATGGATGCCGCCCGCCTGGCCCGACGCGTCGTGGAAAAAGGAAATAAAAATTCGATCAGCGACGGCGGCGTGGCAGCCCTCGCCGCCAGAACAGCGGCCGAAGGCGCTTACCTCAACATCGTCATCAACCTGCCGGGAATTCAAGACGAAAAATTCAAAAGGGAAATCCTGAAAGAAACTAAAAAATTAAGAGAAGACATCGTCAAGCACGTCGAAGAGACCGTCCGAATGACTGAAAAAATCCTGACAGAAAAATCGTAAAAACACTCAGGACAGGAGACAAAGAACAATGAAGCGGAGAGAATTCATCGATAAATCAATGTGCGTATGGTTGTTCTCTTGCATCCTGCCATTTTCAAGGAGAAATGCAATGGCTCAAGAGAAACCAATCGACAAGCATGAGCGATTCAAACAAGACTGGCTTACCTCCCTGATGAAGAACATGGACGACCGGCTCGACGAGAGCACACGGATGAGCCTGATGGAATCCTGCGGCCGCGACTGCGCCAGAAGGGGCGCCATCACCCTGGCCGAATCCTCAAAAGGGGATGTTGAAAAACTGGTGCAAGGCCTGAAGAAATGGATCGGAGATAAAAACGCGGTTCTAAAAGGAAATGAAGCGCACCTTCAGTACGACAAATGCTTCTGCGAGCTGGTCGGAAAAGGGCCGGAGCGATTCTCGGACACCTGGTGCAACTGCTCGGTCGGATGGGTCAAACAGATGTTCGAGACAACGGCGCAAAAACCGGTAAAAGTGGAACTCGTCCAGTCCATCAAACGCGGCGCGCCCTCCTGCAAGTTTGTTGTAAATCTCGGTTGAATCCGAACAGGCCGTCGCAGATAAAGAATACAGCATGCTGGAACTCGGGAAGATATTCGTTCTGATAGGCAAGCGGGAGGAGGCAAAAAAGCAGTGCCAAGAGGCGGAACGATACATGAAACAGCCGTATACAGTTCAATGATCGAGACCGAAGGGATTTTATGATAGAAATGAAAATGGATAAAAAAGCCTTTTCCATCTCTTCATCGTTCGATGATACCGATGAACGATCGTACTGGTTATCCAAATCACCATCCGATCGACTGATCGCCATGGAACTCATGAGGCAAATAAACTATGGTTATGATCCAATTACCGACAGACTTCAAAGAGTTTTTGAAATTACTGAACGCCCAGGGTGTTGAATACCTGGTCATCGGTGGTTACGCAGTAGGATACTACGGCTATCCCCGAGCCACAGGCGATTTGGACATCTGGATTTCGAAACATCATGACAACATCAATAAAATAATCTCCGTTTTAAAGGAGTTTGGTTTCGACGATTCCGAACTAACAGAGAATCTCTTTATCAAAGAAGACAAAATCATCCGCATGGGGAATCCCCCGCTCCGAATTGAACTCATGGCTTCCATCTCAGGCGTCGAATTCGACGAATGTTACGATTCCAAAACAGTGTCCGATGTCGACGGCATTCCAGTGAACCTGATCAGCCTTACACATTTGAAAAAGAATAAAAAAGCCTGCAACAGGTATATTGATTTAAACGACCTGGAGCATCTCCCTTGACTGATTAAAATGTTTAGGAGTCTGTCATGCCACGCCCAATGCACTACGAATACAAACCCAAAGAGCCCATCCGAGCGCCACGAGGCACGACCTTAACGTGCAAGAACTGGGACACCGAAGCTGCCATGCGCATGCTCATGAACAACCTCGACCCAGAGGTCGCCCTCATCCCCGATGAGCTCATCGTGTACGGCGGCTCGGGCCGTGCAGCGCGCAACTGGAAAGCGTATTCACAAATCGTCGAAATCCTCAAAGAGCTGGACGAGCACCACACCCTATGCGTCCAGTCGGGCAAGCCCGTATACATCGCCCCCACTCATCCTGATGCGCCCCGCGTCATCATCGCCAATTCCAACATCGTCCCGAAGTGGTCCACACAGGAACAGTTCGACAAATACGACGAGATGGGCCTCATCATGTACGGCCAGATGACGGCAGGAAGCTGGATCTACATTGCCACGCAGGGCATCATTCAAGGGACGTACGAATCCTTCGCCGCTGCAGGACGGAAAGATTTCGGCGTCGAATCCCTCAGAGGAAAATTCATCCTCACGGCAGGCATGGGCAATATGTCCGGCGCACAGCCCCTGGCAGGAACGATGAACGAGGCCGTGATTCTGGACGTGGAAGTCCGTCCCGAGCGCATCCAGCGGAAAGTCAAGGAAGGCTACTGCGACCGGATGACCGCCGACCGCGAGGAAGCCATACGCTGGATTGAAGAGGCGAAGAAAGACGGCCAGCCCCTCTCCATCGGACTCGTCGGGAACGCAGGGAAAATCCATCCCTGGATGGTGAAGCAGGGAATCATCCCCGACATCGTCACGGATCAGACATCGGCCCACAACCTCCTCGACTACGTGCCAATCGGTGAGTTGCCGGAACTTGATGAACTCGCGAAGAAAAAACCCGAAGATTACAGGAAACGTTCCCTCGAAACCATCGCAAAGCACGAGGAAGCCATCCTCGCCATGCAGGCGCAGGGCGCCGTGGCCTTCGATTACGGGAACAACCTCCGCGGCCAGGCAGAGCTGGCCGGCGTCGAAGTCCGCAATCCGGACGGCTCGTTCAAGTATCCGGGATTCGTTCCGGCATACGTCAGGCCCCTGTTCTGCGAAGGGCGGGGACCCTTCCGCTGGGCCGCCCTGTCCGGCGATCCTCAGGACATCGACCATTTAGACAGGCTCGTGATGGATCTCTTCCCCGACGACGAAGTCCTCGTCCGATGGATCAAGCTGGCCGGTTCGAAAATCCCTCACTTGGGCCTGCCCAGCCGCGTCTGCTGGCTGGGCTACGGTGAGCGCGCCAAGTTTGCCCTTCGCATGAACGACTACGTCCGCAAGGGCGTCGTCAAGGCGCCCGTCGTCATCGGCCGCGACCATCTCGACTGCGGCTCCGTGGCCTCGCCCAACCGCGAGACCGAGGGCATGAAAGACGGCAGCGACGCTATCGCCGACTGGCCCCTCCTCAATTTTGCTCTCAACGCCGTCAACGGCGCGAGCTGGGTCAGCTTCCACAACGGCGGCGGTGTGGGCATCGGGTACTCGCTTCATGCGGGTATGGTCATCGTCGCCGACGGGACGGATGAACGGGACAAGAGACTCGAGCGCGTCACCACCGTCGATCCGGGCATAGGCATCGCCCGCCATGTGGACGCAGGATACGAGAAGGCCATCCAGGTCGCCCAGGAAAAAGGTGTGATGATCAATAAGATGAAACACTGAAAATCACCGAAGGACACCGAAAAACAAGACACGTGACAGAAAGGATAAATAGTTTTAAGCTTCTCGAAAAAAAATAATGGTTCCCCACCCTGGATTCCTGATGATCCCGACTTCTCTATACATATTATAATAATGAAAGTCGGGACAGGAATGACACCCCACCCTTGTCATTCCCGCAATTTTTAAGCGGGAATCCACCTAATCCCTAAACCATTTGATCATTCAGTGTTTTTCGGTGTTTAATAAAAAAATCCATGATG
>JBDRSZ010000300.1:0-3971 GCA_043824415.1 bacterium
CAGAATGACGGCTACTCCTCCGATAAGGATATAATCAACGCTTTTATCGTTGAATGCCTTCAGAACATTTAAAAAGTTCTCAAATTGATTGGACATAATTTCCCTATGTTATTCGACGTGCCCTATCAATGAATATAACAAAATCTAAAAACGATGCAACGCTTTTTTTATCCAAAGGCCCAATAAGCTTCTCTTCTCGGCTCATCCATATCCAATTCCGGAAACCTTCTGAACAGACTATCCGCAAACCAAAAATCCAGCTCCTCGTTCGATTTGGGATGGTTTCCCATCACCCTGTCCCAGACTTCGGGCGACTCCATACAGAAATAGACGAAAAGGTCCGGAGCCCTCTCCTTCAGCCGACGATAGACCGCTCGATACATTTCGATCCGAAGCGGTTTCGGATACCGCATCTTTCCGTCCAGTCCCCGAATCATCTCCTCCAAAAAAATCCGATGCTTCGGAAACCTCTTCACGACGATCTCATACAGATCCGGAGGGTATCGCAGGCTTCCAAGGCTGAACCAGGCGATCCTCGTCCCATCTACGGAAGTAAAAATATGATCGATCAATTCTCCGTACAGCCTTTCCCAATCGGGTACACACAGGATCGGATCGAAATGGAATCCCAGCAGGAAGCCCCTGTCCTGGCAATCCCGGGCTGCGCGCAGCCGGTCCGCCACGCCGGCCGCGTACAACTCCTCTCTATCGACAATCTCCTGTGGATTCAGCGACCACGACACGACAATGTTCTTCGTCGGACAATCCAGCAGCTCCTCCACGCATGCCGTCTTCGTCTTCAACTCCAGAACCGTATTCCGTTTTGTCGAAAAAAACGCGGTGAAGTCCTTCGACAATCCCGTTAGCCAGTCCAGCGCCAGACTGTCCGTCAGTTCGCCCGTTCCGAACCTGAAAAACCGGTGCGGTTCATCCGCCATTAGAATAGTGATCTCCTCGAACACGTCCGAAAGGTTTGCATACAACGTGATGAAAGACCGGTTTAAATACATCTGGAGAATACAGTAGGAGCAGTCCATCGGACACTGCAGCGTCTGATTGATGACTGTATACCGGCAGCAGATGTAGGGCGGCTGCGTACCCGGACAGGGTTTCACCAATTGTCCCTTGTCCGCGGTGATGTAAAGAATTCTCTTAAGCCCGTATTCGGAGAACGAATCGGAATCCTCCGGAGGCGCGCCGGAACGGATCACTTCTATGGGTATGTCGCGGTTCCTTTCCACGATCCTCCGGGTTAACTCCTCAGAAACAACCGCCTCGTCGACATAGATTTTCTTCAGGCGAACGGACACGCTACACCACGTTCAGCATGGCTTCGATTTGGTGTACATTCTCTTCCTTCGCCAGCAGGGACGCAATCCCCCGAAACTCCTCGACAGTCGTGATCCGAGCTTGAAGCTCGATGCCCGGCCTCTCCAATGAACAGTCCCACGAAAGCGCGACATTCGAAGGAAGCCCCATATTCTGCTTTGCTGTTTCCAACGCATCGTTCCACGCGCTGAGCCTCGGATGCCGCTTCTTTCGCAAATGTTCTTTCAGACGAAGAAGCTTCTCGTTTCTCGCAAACTCCCCGTTCTCTAACGTCCCGACGATCTCCGGATGCGTGAAGACTTCCTCTATGGGTATCTCATCTCTCAGTGAAATCTCCCGGGCCATCGTAACAATCTCAGACAGCTCGACACTCCGAATCTGAAGCTTCAGTGCCAACGCAACTACACAATCCTGCTGTGCCGACGAAAGCTCTCGGAACATACGCGTCTGCCTGAGCGAGAGGTTATAAATCCCGATGTACCGCTGCGCAGATGGAGAAAACCGCAGCACGCCCTTTAATTCTTCCACAATCTCAGGATTCGCCGGCACGTCGATGACAGGAAGGAAACGGTCCTTCACCGACTCCCACGAACTGCCAATGCCGTCAAGAATGCGGAGGATGTGCGCTTTCTCCACGAGACCGAGCGTTCTGCAGGTCAGATGCTCCAGTAAAATTTCCTTGAAAAGCTCCTTCACATTCGAGCTTTCTGGGCAAACCGAAGCCGGGATGCTTTTCAACCCCAAAGCTTTCGCCGCTTCCAACCTTCCAAACCCGGACAAAAGTCGGTGACCGCCCTCATTTTTAAGCACGTGAAGCGGCGTTCTGATGCCGCTCTCGGCAACGGAACGTTTGAGGGAATCCATTTCCCCGCCCGCATTAAAACGAAAAAAGAAATCCTCGCGGATTTCTTCCAACGGAATGCTTACAATGTTCATTCGTCTCGATCCACTCCATTCATATATTGATAAAACGATTACCCGGCCGGATCGACTCCATCCATCAATCCGACCAGCCGTTCGTACCCAATCTCTTTTAAATCATCGACGATGAGATCGGCCTCATTCAAATCCTGCCCGTGGCTGTGCGGACTCCTGAAACCGATGCAAACCATCCCGGCGGCCTTCGCAGCTCGCACGCCGGCGTTCGAATCTTCAATGACGATGCTCATTTCCGGAGGAATGTCTAATCTCCGGGAAGTTTCCAAGAAAATATCCGGATGCGGTTTTGCCCTGTCCATCTCCTCACCGCTCACCACGACCTTGAAAAAAGGAGCGAGTTGAAATTTCTCCAAAACCGATGTGATAAGATCATGATCGGAACTGGACGCCAACGCCAAATCAACGTCGGCACTCTGCAGTTCTTCAATCAGACGTATCACCCCGGGAATCACTTCCACGTCGTCATTATAGAGCCGAAGCAAATTCATCTTATGTACAGAATACAAATCCTCCAGCGTCGTATCAAGTTGATACCTTTCGATGAAATCCTCGAGAAGTATTCGCGAAGTCCGACCCATGTACTTCCGCAGCTCATCCTCAACCACATCGATGCCGAATAAGGCGAAGGTTTGCTTCTCCGCCTCAACATGCAGCGGCTCGCTATCCACGATCACACCGTCCATATCGAACACGACTGCTCGGAGCAAAAGCACCTCCATCTTGGACGCTCATGGGATGAGTAGACATCTACTCTTAACTTGGTATAAAAAGCCCACCGGCAGGTGGGCGATGGTTATTTATTAAATGATGTACCGGGAGCCGGAATCGAACCGGCACGTCCCTACGGGACAAGGGATTTTAAGTCCCTTGCGTCTACCTGTTCCGCCATCCCGGCAAAAAAATTGAGGCGGCGAGCGGATTTGAACCGCTGAATAGAGGTTTTGCAGACCTCCGCCTTAGCCACTTGGCTACGCCGCCAAAAAAGAGAGCGGGAAACGGGACTTGAACCCGCGACATTCACGTTGGCAACGTGACGCTCTACCAACTGAGCTATTCCCGCACGATTATTCTTCCCTTCGCAGCCTCTTGAGGATTCTGTCTCTCCTCTCCTTCCATTCACGGTTCGTTCTCTTTGAGTTTCTCGAAAGTACGAAAAGAAAGAGAAGTGCTATGCAAATGAGGATTAACTTCAACGCACCAATTTAAGAAAATATTCTTTATTGTCAAGAGGGAAAATCCGTATCGCTCCGTTTTTTCTTTGCCAGCCTTCCGACAGTGAAAAAACTGTAAAGATTGGGTCCGCATCCGTTCGGGCATTGATAATCATTAAAAATCTTTAAACACGCATCGTAATCACTGACGGGATACTTCTGAACTCTCTTGCATGCTTCGCACGTGATGACAAGTTCTTGATACGATATCTCTGGCATCTCAACCCCCGAAAGAAGTCATCGATTTTCCGTCGATATAGTATAGCACGTAAAGCCTTCAAAGTCAAGTATATTTTAAAACGGTGCGGAATAACAAATTGAATAATAACTGGACTTTGGCAAATTTTCATAAATTGGATTCCTTAAAGGTAAAATGGAACAAATCCCAAAATTATTGGATCAAGCGGGGATTTGTCATTCCCGTCCCGATTTTTCGTTAATTTTAATTATTGGAAGATCGGGATTTTGAGCGGGAATCTATGGGTGGGGAAT
>JBDRSZ010000301.1:0-6365 GCA_043824415.1 bacterium
AAGCTTTTAGAAAAAGGAGTAACACCCTGTCTTGAAGTGATTTTAGTTGGTGAAAATCCTGCGTCAAAAGTTTATGTCCGCAACAAGGAACGCGCCTGCGAACGTATGGGAATTTTATCGGAAACACACAGGCTGCCGGAAGATACATCTGAAGAAGAGATTCTTCGTCTTATTGATGAATTCAACAACGACCCGAAGGTACACGGCATCCTTGTCCAGCTTCCCCTGCCTGACCACGTGAATGAAGAAGCCGTTATCAATACAGACCAAACGCCTCTGACTTTTCCTCTAAAAAAACTGAGGAGGACGGATCCCAGGAAAGGAAGTAAAATACTCAGGAGTAAATAGGCTTCGTACATCGGTTTCCCCATCATTTCATCAAAATGAGCAACAGAACGGCAGCTCCCAAGAGAAACCAGAAGAGATACGTCGTCAAGATGCCCGTATGCGCTTTCCGGACGTATCGGCTCAATTCAAGAGAGACGACGCGTATTCCGTCGTAGAACCTGTCAACCATTCGGTCCACTTTATGATAGATTACCCTGGAAAGGAGTCCGATCCCTCTTCTCCCCCATTCATAAATATCAAATGCCCTTGCTTTCCCCTTCTCGTACAGTATCCGTAAAAAGCCCGTAGATTCGATGGTATCGTAAAAATGGGTTCCGGGTATCCTCACCTCTTCCTCGTCGATGGGTTCTCCGCCAACGAATATCTCTCCTTCTTTCACTGTTTTGACATTTCCAAGCCGATAGAAGAGAACGCCCATGAACAGACTGAGCAGCAGGAGAAGGGTGGTCAGAGTGGGGCTCCACAAACCGGAAAGTTGAACGGCCTCTCCAAATCCGCCGAATGACATCCCCACCACTGGACCGATGAAATAGTTTAGAGGGAGTTGAACGAATATTCCTAAAACAACGCAAAGAAGAGCGAGAATCACCATCGGGATCTTCATCGAGAATGCTACCTCTTTAGGCGCCCGGATCTCTTTCGGCTTTTGCCCCAAAAAAACTGAGTGGATCACCTTCACAAAAGAAGCCATGGTTAATGCACTCCCGAACATGGCAATAACCAAGAAGAGTGGCCACACGGAGCCGCCGAAATCGATCGTTCCTTGATACACCATCCATTTGGAGATGAAACCGTTAAACGGTGGAACACCGGAAATCGAGAGAGCGGCAATCGCGCAGGTAACGAATGTAACGGGCATCGCTCTTCCCAATCCACCCAAATTCTCCAAACGGGTTGTTTTCGTCCGATATTCTACGGCTCCGCTGCAGAGGAAAAGACAGCATTTGTAGATAGCGTGATTCAACATGTGGAATAATCCGCCCGCGATGCCCACGGCCGTTCCCGTACCGATTCCCAAGACCATGTACCCAACCTGTGAGATGGCATGAAAGGAAAGCAATTTTTTCAGGTCCTTCTGAATCAAAGCCATCATGACGGCGGCGATGATGGTGACCGCACCGATGGACATCAGAAGCATTTTCATGCTGATGTTGAGCACAAAGAGACCCAATACCAACCTAACGAGGAGGTAGATTCCCAAGAGCTTATCCAGCGCTGCGGGGAGGAACGCCATGACGGGCGTCGGACTGACTTCGGCTGCGTCCGGGATCCAGCTGTGAAAAGGCATTGCGCCTGCCTTCGTGATCGCACCCGTCATCAGGAGTAAAAAAGCAATGGTGGGCAGTACTCCTTTGATGGGAATCGATATCTCCGTCATGCTCAGGCTGCCGGAGATGCGCCAGATGATCACCACGCCCAGCAGCATCAGGAAATCGGAACCGCCCACGATGATGAAACTTTTCTGAGCGGCCTTCTGTGCTCGCATTCCGCCCGTCATGATGAGTAGATAGAGCATGATCGCGATCATGCCCCAGAACAAGAGTAGGACGATGAGATTGTTGGAAAGCACGGCCCCGTTCGCAAAACCTACGGTCCACAGAAGGAAGATATAATATGGTTTTAAATGGGCCTTCCCTTCCATCTGCTTCAGCGAATAGAGGGTGATCAACAGTCCGAAAAACGAGCAGGCCGTGAGTATCCATTTGCTCAGATGGAATGAGATGAAGTCCAAATCCAGTTGAAAATAGGAAAGGTGAATCCAATCGATCTGCAGTCTGAGGGTGTCCGATAGGAGAATAAACAGAGAAGCGATCAATGTCAGTGACATCCCACTCAAAGCAAACATCTCTCCAACTCTCCGCTTCACGATGCACAACGATCCGAGCCCGGCGATGATGGGTATGAGAATGGGTGTGAGTAGAATGGATTCCATATCAAACTCCTACCAATGCAAGAACCATCCCCGCGACAGACACCGGGACGATTAGTCCCCAGAAGAATCGAACGGCTTGGTCTATCCGGAGACGCGGGAAGATCGACTTAATAACAACGATCAGCAGCAGAAAGGCCCCATACTCGGCCACTGCAACGGCGATTCCGCCGACGTGAAATCTTATGCCTCCCAAAAAAAGAGTGATGAGAAACACGGGAAGAATGACGAGCATCATTGCATTCGTAATTTTAAAGAGGGCCAATGACACCCCCGAATACTCAGCCAGCGTCCCTCCGATGATCTCCTGCTCCGCTTCGGGAATATCGAACGGGATATAGCCCAATTTGGCCTGAATACACACGAAACAGACAACCAAGGCGATGATGCACGAAGGGTGGACTGCCATCGCGCCATTCAAAGACTGAAACCCGATGATTTCCCCCATCAAAATCGTCTTCGTCTTCACAACGACAGTCAGCACAGCGATCAAGAAAGGCAGCTCATAGGCCAGGATCATCTTCATTTCACGCGCAACGCCCACAGCGCCGAACGGATTCCCGGAAGACGAACCTCCGATGATCAAGGCGAGTGAGGGCAGGATCAACAGGTAGAGAACGACGATCAGATCGCCCACAAAACCGACGCCGGCGTTAAAGTTCACCATCCAGACGAGCGCCGAAACAAGCGCCATGCCGGCAAACCCGATGAGCGGTGCAAAGAGGAAACCCACCCTCCTGCTTCCCCTCGGTAAGATCATCGTCTTACACATCAGCTTGAGCACATCGGCGTAGCACTGATACCAGGGCGGCCCCATGCGACTTTGAATCCGGGCAGTGACCTTGCGATCGACCCAGCAGATAAAGAGCCCCAGTACGGCCGTGAATGCCAGCCCCGGAAAAACGACGACATAAAAAACCGCTTTCAGGATTTCATCCATTTTTCAAAGCAATCCTCTTTTAGAGTGATGGGCGCCACCTTTTTCTTCGCCAATCCCAAAGCCACAGCCACACCGTACAGGATGGCCTCCGGCCGCGGCGGACAGCCGGGAATGAAATAATTTACTGGTAGGACTTTATCGACGCCTCCGACGACGTTGTACGTGTCGAACCAAATCCCGCCTCCCGCAGCGCACGACCCGATCGCGATGACGAGTTTGGGATCGGGTACCGATTCGTAAAGATTCTTCAGAGCCGGAAGGACTTGCCGCGTCACCGGTCCTGAAACCAGCAGGGCATCAGCGAACCTTGGAGAACCCACCAGTTTGATACCGAACCTCTCCGCATCGTAGTAGGGCGTCAGGACGTCGATCACTTCGATGTCGCAGCCGTTGCACGCTCCGGTGTTCGTGTGATATACCCAGATCGATTTCTTGAAACAATTTTTCAATAACGTGTTGAACATGATGTGTGTTCCTACCTTAAGCTAACAGTCAAATCTCAAATCAAGCTGAAAAAGTGTAAAGGATGTAATAGAACTTAAATTCGAATATCTAAATTCGAAATAAATTCGAATGACCAAAATCTCAATGTTTTCAATAAAGAGATATTTGTCCTGAGCAAGTTAACTTTGGGTTGTTTCGGGATTTGGACATTCGAATTTCGATATTGTTTCGAGTTTCGGATTTCGAATTTCATGATAATAATATCCATTCATCATATCCGATTGGAATTTAACTTTATTAACTTTTGGGTTTTCTCACGACTCATCCGAATCAAATCCTGACCCGTCAAACAGTTTTTCCCGTTCCGACGCTCCACGACGACCATCCTATCCGTGCATGAGAAACATGGATCCAGACTGCCGATGGCAATAGGCACGTCTGCGATCTCCTCGTTCAGAATCATCGCAGGAACGACCTGAAGGTTCGGGTATGTCGGCGCCCGTACTTTCCAACGGTAAGGACGATTGTCCCCGCCCGTCATGATATAATGAACGGCCTCTCCTCGCGGAGCCTCCACCGTGATGACAGCCTCTCGATTGGGCGGGATTTCTCCGATCTCGGCCATGATGTTTCCGTCCGGCATCGATCCGAGCGCTTGCCGGACGATCTTGATCGACTCGAACAGCTCCTCCAGCCGGACAAGAGTCCGGTCCCAGCAATCGCCCTCATTTTTTACGGGCACTTCGAATGAAACCTTATCGTACGCGGTATACGGATGGTCGACGCGAGCATCCATCCGCAAGCCGGATCCCCTCGCAACCGGACCGACCACACAGACATCCAGCGCCTCTTCTTTCGTGATGACGCCCACGCCTTTGAGCCGCGCGTGAAGGGACTTATCCTTCAGGATGGCGTTCACCAGCTTTTTCATCTCCTTCTCAATCTGGCCGATCGTCTCCAATATTTTCGGATGCATCTCCTTGGGTATGTCTTTCCGCACTCCGCCGATCAAGTTCATGCCGTACGTCTTTCGATTCCCCGAGATCTGTTCGCACAGCCACATCACGGGCTCGCGGATGCGCCAGCTCTGCATCAGCACCGTGTCGAATCCGATGATATGGCCGGCGATGCCCAGCCACAACAGATGACTGTGAATCCTCTCCAACTCCAGCATGACGATGCGAATGTATTGCGCCCTTATGGGTACTTCGATGTCCGCTGCCTCTTCCACCGCCTGACAGTAACAGGAGGAGTGCACAAAACCGCATATCCCGCAAATCCTCTCCGCAACAAAGCATATCTGATTGTAGGTCAGGACCTTGTCTCCCAATTTCTCGATCCCACGGTGGTTGTAGAAACCGCGGTAATCGCAGCCGACGATTTTTTCACCCTCTACAAAAACTTTGAAATATGCCGGTTCTTCCAACACGGGGAAGAATGGCCCGATGGGTATCACTTTAGCACCCTGAGGGGGAGATGCCAGCTGTGCCCTATTGTTTACCTGGGAGGGGGGCTTGCTGTCGTAAGGAAAATCCTTACGGAGTGGATATACACCATCGGGCCAGTCATCCGCGAGTACGAGTCGGCGTGGATCCGGATGATTCTTCGGATGGACGCCGATCATATCCCTGACCTCACGTTCGGCCCAGTTCGCTCCCGAAACGAGGGGAGTGATTGAATCTATGAATGGATTATTCGGATCGACGAGAACGCGGATGCACAGGAACAGCCTGTGATCGTCTGCGGAGAAAATATGGGAAATTGCATACTTCCCGTTGAGCTGCACTTCGTCCGACCCGACATTCACCAAAAAGCGAAACCCGTAACGATGAATGACGATATCCGTTATTAAAACGAGTGCATCCGGTTTTATCGTCACGAAGATTTTGCCGGTCACGCGTTCTTCTATATCCAGTATCTTGTCATTGAATTCCGTCTTCAAAGCTTCAATGAGTTGTATTCCGGTCAGCATCTACGACTCCCTAAAACCTGTCACCATCATCTTGTCCAAAGGATGCTCAGGACGGAAACAGCGTCCGCAGCGTCCGCACGTTCCCATGTAAAGTTCAACTGCGATGTGCATATCCTCCTTCGAGTCTGTCGCCGTTTCGAACTCTTTGGTCATCTCGATAGCGCGCTCGGGACAGACTTCTTCGCACCGGCCGCAGTACGTGCAGCGTTCCAAGAAAAAATCGATCCTCCGCCAGTCCTTCTTCGGGTCGGAGACGACGATCGCCCTGGGCGTGCACACGTTGGCACACCCGCCGCATCCCACGCATTTCTCATGATCTACCGACAGCCTTCCCCTGAATCCGTCGGGAGCGGACAAAGGTACAAAAGGGTATCTCAGCGTCACCCTGCCCGCCTTAATACATATCCATGCTTGTTTAAGTTTGCTCAGCAGCATCGATCTGTCTCTCTATCGCCTATAGCCTATAGCCTATCGCCCATCGCCTACTGTTTACCGTTTACCGTTTACCGTTTACTGCCTATTGTCCATCGCCTTTTTACTTTTGCCTTTTACCTTTTACCTTTTACCGGTCCTATTGCCTATTGCCTATCATCTTCATGCCTCTTCAGTCAACGATTTCATTTCTTGATAGGAAAACACAGGCCCATCCTGACACATGTACTTTTCACCGACGCAGCAGTGCCCGCACTTGCCCACGCCGCACTTCATGTGTCTCTCTAAAGTGGAGATGA
>JBDRSZ010000302.1:0-6625 GCA_043824415.1 bacterium
CAGCGGGGACCAGGCAGAAACGATCACCAGATCGGCCTCTCTGATCGTGTCCCTGTATTTGCTCATCGCCTTCTTTGAAGAAAGGAGCCTCAACAGTGTCCAGTTTCCTTTCACAGGGTAGGTGATCACATCCTCACCCTCCGCCCTGACTTCTGAATTGACCGGGAAGAAGAGGAGACGGCATTCGTGCCCCAGGGCCTTGAACCCTTGATGCAGCCCTCCTACGTAGGCGGAGATGCCTCCCATGAGGGGCGGATAGTCGTTGGTAAGCAAGCAGACTCTCATTTCTTGATAAGCGCTCCCTCTTCAGAACAGGTCCTAAAGGTGCTTTTTCAAGAGCCTCTTCAGGAATGGGACAACGGGTTTCACGATCCTCCATCCGGTTGCCCCTCGCAGCCTCTGTATCAGGTCGATGTCGGCTTCCAGGTACTGTTCAATCTCGCCGGCCGTAAACTCAATGCCGCCATATTCGAGAAGGATGGTCCATTTCTCTGCCAGGGCGCGATAAAGAAGTTTGGTTCGACCCGTCTTGGCGAGGGGGTGGCGGTAGTTCACGCTCAGTATCTGGTTCACGGGCACCATGAGGTGATCCTTCGAAATCCGCAGCCACAGATCAAAATCCATCTGCATGTGGTAGCCCTCATTGAGATGAATCTTATCACCCAGCACTTGTCGGTTCAGAAAACACGAGGGTTGGGGGAGGTAATATTGATTCCAGCGCAGTATCTCCTCAAAACGGAGGGGGGGCGGGAGTCGTTCCCAAAGCAGCTTCCCGGTTTCCGGATCAATCTGGCGTCCCCCGCCGGCCCATGCCCCGGCTTCGGGAACCTTCAGGGCCTGTTCTGCGACGGTCCTGAGGGTTCCGGGCAAGTAGTAATCATCGGAATTCAGCCAGGCCACAATTTCACCGGTGGCCCTTGCCAGCCCTTTGTTCACGGCGTGGGACTGGCCCCTGTCCGGTTCGCTAACCCAGTAGGTCAGCCAACCCTCGTATTTTTTTATAATGTCCACCGATCCGTCCGTCGACCCTCCATCGATAATAATATATTCCAAATTCGGGTAACCCTGGAGAAGGACGGAACGGATGGTCTCCTCTAGAAAGGGAGCCTGATTCAGGCTTGGCGTAATAATGCTGATTTTGGGCCATGGGGAACGATCCGACCTCACCGAGGGCAGAGGTGAAGATTCCTTGGTCCAGGGCCAGCCCGTGTTGCCGTCAGGAGGGGCCGGGAGTTCTGGTAGCCTAGGCGATCGCATGCGTTTCCTCCCGTTGTTGCCTTGAACGCTTCAGGATCTCTCGATACCAGTGGAGGTAATCATCAACCATCCTCCGGACATCAAATCGTTTCCTTGCATCTTCTGCGGCCCTCCGACCGCAGCCTCTGCGGAAGGCATCGTCGGTGAGCATGGTCATGATGGCCTTTCCCATTGCCCCAGGATCATGCGGAGGGACAAGAAATCCCGTGGCGCCGTCATCGACCTGTTCCGGGATGCCTCCCACGGCTGTTGCTACGACGGGAGTGCCGCAGGCAAGGGCCTCAAGAACCGCATTGGGAAAGGTGTCTGCGCCGGCCGGATGCACGTAGAGATCGCTCGTTTGGCAATACCGGGCCACAGCAGCGGGATCGTCTTGAAAGGGTATATAGCGGATTCGTGCCGGTCCTATCCATTCGTCGTCGGCCTTTTTTCCCAAGGCAACAAATAGGAGCTTCGCGTTGGGTAAACTATCGGCGGTTTGGGCTATGCCCCTGCGGAGGGTCTCGGGATCTTTCCAGACACTTGTATGGAGGCTGTTGGCTGCAAGAAGAACAATCTTCGAGTCGACCGGCAAGTCAAGCAATCTGCGGAGCCCCTGCTTGTCGGCCAGCTTGAACACGCCAAGATCGATGCCATGGGGGATGACCCTGGCGTCCAGGACGGCGTCTGCAAGGATCGATTGCTCCACTTTTTGCATTAACCATCGGCAGGGGGACGCCGCGTAAAGACGGGTGTTGTCGAACAGCCCTCGCTTTCGACGCCAATTGTGGGCAGTGCCATCCCGCCGGATGGGCGGGTAAATACGCAGATCAGGGCATTCCCCACACCCGATTTTCCATCGCTCACAATCAAAGGAGTGGGCGCAGTGCCCGGTCAGCAGCCAGGCATCGTGAAGGGTCAGGCATAAAGGCGCCTCACGGGAGAGCCGGGGGAGGGCGCGCAGATCGAAGTAACCTCCGTGCAGATTATGACAGTGAATGATGTCTAGTTTTTCTGGAACAAGATCTAGTATTCGATGGGTGGCCGGAAAGTCAAAATCCTCATGACCTTTCAAGATTTCCATCCACCGTTTGGTCTGCCCTAATCCATGGGTTAGAAATTCGCGCAATCGCCAGATTCCGCGAATTTTTGTTTCCAGTGGATTAAGGTAGTTTCCCAACGAAAGCCAAGTTCTGACCCAAAGACTTCTGTAAGCATCATTATTTCCGGCGATGATGAGAGGGTCGTTTCGCTTCTTGGCTCCAACGTACATCCAGCTACTGTGACCTTGTGAGAGGAATTCTCTGTGCAGTGCCCAGACAACATGGTCTGCACCGCCCCCGGCATCCCTTGTATTCACATGTAAGATGCGGAGATTTCTATTTATGATCAAATCATTCCCCATGTCAGTTAAGACTTATCGAGTTATTGGGTCTTGAGTCGGAACGCCACTTCGAAAATCGCTCGAAGGATCCTGCTCAGGAGCGCTCAAAAAAACGTCCTCGTCTATGAGTTATTTTGGCTAACACCCGGCTAGGATAGTCGGCGATCTTCAAGACCAGGCGGCCAACTCTGTAAATATTATTGTTTAAGAGTTTTTCCACGTCTTCCATGGATCTCATCTGTGCATGAACTTTTCCTGCTTCGAGATCGCGAATAAGCCCTTTGATAGCTGCAGGATGCTTTCCCCGATATTTTTCCAGCCAACTTGGATACTCATAGACATTGTGCACACGATAGGGGTACTTGAGTTGGAGATAGACATCGTTTGCCCAATCCAGTGCTTTCGATTTCTTTGCCCACTCCGCCTCCTTGTAATACTGGCATTTTTCGAAGACTTGTTTTTGGAATACCAAAGAGTAATGGTACAAATATATCCCCATTGCAGCTAATTGATGGCCATTGACCCAATTAACTTTCCGTAAATCGACTCTCTGTGAATTCACAACAGTTGGTGGCCTGTGCGTAGTGAGACGATAGCCTTTTCCCCACTTAAAAACACGATGATAGATTTCAGCGCCTCGCCGCAAATACCAACCGTCAACAGTATGACGAAAACCACCCCAGAATGTTATCATTTTGAACGACAAAGCCGTAATGTGGGGATTATCTCTTAAGAGATCGAGCATTCTTTGCATGTCTTCAGGCCGATAGAACTCATCCACATCGATGTGCCAGAGGTAATCTCCCGCAGCCCGTCGTGCGTAAGCTTGACTCATCTCGTCTTTTTCGTTGGGCCAGAATCCGTTAGGGTATCCTTCGTCTTCCGCTGTCACGATAGTAATCTTTTTCTGTGCGTCATGTTTTGCTTTGAACTCCCTCAGCCTTTCCAAGGTCCCATCGTTAGAGTGACCATCTGGGGATGCAATAGCTTTAGCTCCGTCAACGGCACCTTCAACAACAATAATCTGGTGCGCAAAGGGATAAATCGCTTGCAGGTTGTAGCGCACAAACGGCTCACCATTCAGGACAATCATGCCAAAAGTAATGCGAGGTGATCTGTTCATCGTTTGGTCGCAAAGGCCATAATTTGACGGCGTTTAAACCGCAAAGCCGTGAAGTAGCAAAGGATGTTGAAAAGCCTGGCAGGCAGAATTTGATCCAGCTTCTGCCAGTGAGTAGGTGGCCAGGCATGGGTGTATAACCAGATTCGTTCCGGCCGGTATCCTGCCTCAATAAGAAGATTCCCAAGAATCAAGGGGCTCCATGTGTATAGATGATGGTTGATATCATCGGCAACGAAGGCTTTTTGAGTGCGCCAGTCGTCAATAGGGAGACATAAGACCAGACGACCATCTTCCAACAACTTGCCTCGGAGCGCTCGTAGCGTCTCATATGGGCATAAGGTGTGTTCTAGCGCGTGGTTGGAAATCACAGTATCTACACTTTTGTCGGGGACTGTATCTAGTGTAGCATGAACCTCTATCCCCATCTGCTCCGCAACTGCCCGAGCAATTGGGTTAATCTCAACCCCGATGCGCCGCCGGCAATCCAAATGGAATAGCAAAGAACCATTACCACAGCCAAAATCTAGTACGATGTCAGTGGAGCGGACGAACGTTACGAACTTGCGCGCATTGATGCGGCCACGCTGAAGTTCACCCTTGTTCTGCCAAGCGAAGTAGGCCCGGCCCTTTTCTCCAAGGTAGTGGTCAGACGAGGCACACTGGTCCGCTTGTGAACCCATGAACGAACCCCCTCTCAAAAACAGTGTGCGCCTCCACAGTATTCAATGTCCTGCCGGTCAAATGGGATCGGAGGAAGACTGCGAAGCCGCTTTGTTTGTTTAAAGCGAGAACCTACTCCCGTCCTCTATCTGCATAACGAGATACTTTCTATTCTGCTCAGGGGCGCCCAACTGAGAAGGACTAAAAGCCTCCCGAAGTTGGCCTCAAAAAAGAATTTGCAAGCACAAACAAGGAAGGTTGTCAGTGAGATCTCTCCCTTCTTTTCATCAAGTTCTCAATTGGTTTCAACACTAAGTAAGCACAATACGCTTTCGAGATCCTGTCCCGAGGTCTTTGAAAGCCCAGTCGCCTAATCGCTCCACCCAATTTTCTGAGGTCGAAGAGCACGTCCCCTATTTTCTGTATAGATGATTGATGAAGATTCCTGTTAATCCACTCCAGGTAGCTCGGCTGGACAACTTCACCCAGCAAGGAGCTATCCAAAGGTTGCAGAGGGTAGCGACGAAGGGCTTCGAAATTTAGAAGGTTGGTTTCATTGACACGAAGCCCCATGTTTTCCACATCTAGCCCACGGCTATGAAAGAGATGCCTTTGCCAAGCTCGGTTGCGTCGGTGCTCTGGAGGTAAGTTCAACATGGCCATGGCTACTTCAATGTCTAGAAAAGGGGACCAGGGTCTGAAACCGAAAGAAAGAGGAACTGTCACCAAGTAGAACAACAAGATGATCTTGAAGCGCATGGCCTCAATGACACGTAAGCGCCAATCATCGAGCCGTTCGCGATGGGTGATGAAGTAGCCCCGACGATTGGATCGCTCCGATCTGAGCCGACTCATATTTGAGTCTGCGTTCATCCCGTGACTATATCCTAGAAAGGTTATGTCCTGTGGGCTTTCAATATTCGGAATATTAAAACTCCCCGCCCATGCATCCCCAATGATGCCGCTCAGGAAGGGATTGCCCCCACTTACCCTCGGTTTGATTTTTTCATAAAACTCTATGTGGTACATACCATGGGCGTGTGTAGATACACCGAAAAGCCGATCCCAATCGTCAAAGTAGAGATGGTAATCCCCAAGAGGAATCTGTTCCCAGCGGATACCAAGAATTTCAGAAATCTTCTTAGCATAAACTACTTCATGCGAATCGCTTTGCTTCTTGGAGAGGCCAAAGCTAAATGAGCGGATCCTGGATTTGTCCTCAACCAACAGGTTGAGTAGGCGAGAGTCATAGCCGCCGCTGGTGGGGATAATGATTTCACCATTGCACGAATTTTCCCAAGTCTTGATCTTTGACTGCAGAACGCTCAATACATCCGCTACAGATGATGCCCTGTCTAACCAGTCTTCAACAGGATCATCCAAATACTCGACAGTGAGTCTACCTGCGCTATCTTCAAACAACCTGCTGGAATGGCGAAGAAACTTTATGTGCTTGACAGGTGTTTGCTCAAGAACGGAATAGCCGAAGTCGAGAAAGTTGTTGAAACCTTCAGGATCGAACTCCAGGTTGCAATAATCAATCACCTCATTTATGTTATGGCTCGCTTTGCAGGTCTTTTCGTTATAGAAGACAGGCTTCGACGCCAGCCAGTCAGTTTCAAATAGGAGTTTTTTCATCTTCCTCTGACTCTGACATCTCTATATGTCCCCTCCAGCCCTTCGGTGCAGCGAAATTCAGGTATTTCTCCTCCTTGACCATGAGATTTCGAAGAGAAGGCTGGTTGCTCAAGATGCGGATTCCTTCTTGCCCACCGATCCAGGTCTTTAACCACCGTCTTTGTAGGCCTTCCTTGAGCATTCTGGTTTTCAGCGCGTCAAAACCCATAAGGCGAGCAGCTGCGATATCCACCGCAAGAGGATTGAAACCGCAGAGGATAGTACCGCAAGGCTTGGCGGTAGGCGACAACGGTCCTTCCCCCTCCCCAGCAATGATCCCGTCCACGATGGAAAAGAAACGGCGCTGTGGGGACTGGCACAGCCGACCCATCGGGTCGACATAAAGAGCGATATGTGTCAGATCCAGTGCCATCCGCCACGCCGTGTCGTTGCCGTGCCATGACCCGCCCAGGATATTGCCAACGTACCCTGCGCCGCGCCGGAAACGCCCCCACCTGTCCGACATGCGTTGGCCATACTTCTCCAGGTGATTCAGGAACGTATAGAGCCGATCGGCCCATTTCCTTTGGCGAGCCAGAACAGCG
>JBDRSZ010000303.1:0-10204 GCA_043824415.1 bacterium
TTAAATGAGTCCGAGCAGAAATCGACCCCAGGTTTTGGCGTATGGATTATCCGTCGTCTTCAGGATGCTGTTGATGATGGAAATCGTCTCATCCACATTCACATCGTACCACAGACTCAAATTGGCCAATGTTCTGATCAAGTTGGGATAGGTGTCGACCAGTTGTTTGACGGATTCATAGTTCTGTTTTAACGAATGGATACCACCGATAGAGTCATTCTTGGATTGATAAACCTCATGCAGCCACGTCATGGTCAAGTAACGGTATCCAACATGCTCTAAGGCCTTATGATAACTGTCGATGGCTTCTTCAGTGTGTCCCAGCCTCCATTGTGTGAGGCCGATCTGCGATAGCGCATTGGCTTTGTCGGATGGATCATTGGATTTTTTAAGAGATGTATTGAAGGCATCCAAAGCTTTCCCATAATTTCCTCTATCGATATACGTATTACCGAGGTGCTGCCATGCGAAGAGGAAATTTTCATTCACTTTGACGGCTTCCTTGAAATATTTTTCCGCATGTTTGTAATTCCCCTGGTACAGGTAGATTTCGCCCAGACTGTCGTACGGGTTGGGTTCATCGGGATTCAATTCTTTGTACTGATTCAAGTGAACGACGGCGTTGGTATAATCCCCCATATTAGCATAGGTGTACCCGAGTTGATTGTGAGCCAATGCGTAATTGGGATCGATTTCCAAGACTTTTTTCAAGACCAGTATGGCCCGATCGTAATACTGGAGGTTATAATGGACGGTTGCCAGTGTAAAATTTGCATCCCGGTCCTCGGGGTACTGCTTAATCCATTCGCGGGATACTTCGATCTGTCGACTGGGATTGTTTTGAATTCCTGCATCCAACAAGTCGATCATGAATTTTTCTCGCGGTATGGCTTTATCTCGAAGAGATAATAGTCTTTGGTATGCGTCGTATCCTTGTTCTATCTGTCCCTGGTTATACAATAGGTTTGTTAAATAAAAATAGGCAGAGACGAATGTCGAATCCAGCGCAGTGGCCCTTTTGTACTGTTCTATGGACTCTGACCACCTGAATTGATTCATTAGATCTACACCTGAAGTGTAGGAACGCCACGCTTCGAGAGAGTTTGTTGACAGGTCCGCAATACTTCTGCCGGGTTCATCTTTATCGCCGGAGAGCTGAAGATCGTTTTTGATATTTTGCGTGAGATGGTCTACCATGCTGAATATGTTTTCCAGACCTACGCCTTCGACGCTTTCCCTTTTTATTATCTGTCCTTGATTGGATTCGCGGACGACGACATCGATTCGGAGAGAATCGCCGATTTTTGTAATGTGACCCGTTAAAACAGCTTCTACGTTGGCTTCTTTGGCGACGACTGCGGCCATATCGACGTCGACTTCTTCAGGTTCGGTTTTACCCAGCCTTTTGAATATTTCATACATTCGATCCACACTCAGGACAGAGAGAGAGCGAGATTGCGAAAGCGAACGGATGAACATTTCCGTTAAGCCTTTCTGAAGCCATTCCAAATTTTGGTCGCCTGTCCGATTGTCAAAAAACATGACGGCGATGGCGCGACGCAGCGCCGGCTCCAAGTGAATGGTTGTTGTGAGCTGATCGTCAGTGCGTGTTTGCGTTTGTTGATCGGATAGCCTGATCTTTCGGTTTCCACTCGAAGATTTTTGGCAAGCTTGATTGAACAACAGGACAATACAGATCGATGCCAGGAAGCCTGTCTTCATCGATATTCCTCCTCGGGGATGCATCTAGATCGCCCGTAGAATGACCATCGTGATATCGTCATGTTGGGGTGCGTTGTTAGCAAAATTATGGACCGCTTGGACGATTTCCTCCTTGATTTGCATTGCGCTCTGGTGGTCGGTCCGTGCGATAATATCGCTTAGCCTTTCTTCTCCGAATTCTTCTCTGTCCGGATTCATGGCTTCTGAGATACCATCCGTGTAGAACACGAACGTATCGCCGGCTTTAAATGGGACGCATTTATCTATGATCGTTTTATCGAATTTATTCCCTTTCTCCAGCCCCAAACCGATCCCGGACGGCGTGAGATAATCCACGCTCGCTTTTTTTGTGTCCCGAACGATGAGAGCGTTGTGACCGGCCCGTGCAAATGTCAGATTTTTTTTCTTCATGTCAACAGCGGCATAGGTCATTGTGACGAACATGTTTCGATCCATGACGCCGTACAGCTGACAGTTGAGGTCGATTAATAATTTTTTCGGGGAGGAATGGATCGAAGTGAGGGAAAGCATCATGCCTTTGACGACCGCCATGTAGAATGCTGCGGATGTTCCCTTGCTCGTTACATCGGCGATGACGATGCCGAGTGTGTGGTTGTTTATGGAGAAGTAGTCGAAATAATCTCCACCGACCTCAGCGGCTGGGATGCAGATGCCGTCGATGTCCAATCCAGACAGCGTGGGATTGTTTTGGGGCAGCAGGTTCCGCTGCACGCGACGAGCGATTTCAAGCTCGTGTTTCATCCGTTCTTGTTCTGTGAGTTCTTCCAACAGGAGTGCATTCTCGACGGCGAATCCGCTCTGACCGATGAGTGTGTTTAAGAAATTGACTTCTTCTTCTGTATACGGAGTGCTTTTTTCGTTTCCATCCAATAAAAACAGTCCGATCATGCCGGATTGAATGACGATCGGACAGAGAAGCGCGTACGGACTGAATTCTGCGATTTGACTGAGTTTCTCGAAGGATTTTACTGATGGCATGACTTCGATGAGTGATTTCGGGTTGCGGTTTGATGAAAACATATCGTACACAGAGGTCTCGAAATCGAGTGTAAATCCGCTTGTCGAGGATTCAGGATAAGAACCGACGAGTCGGTAGGTCCTCGTCTCCTTTTTATCTCTGATGAATAGGAATCCTTTTTTTCCGTTGAGTGCGCGCGTGATGTGATTCGCGATGAGGCTTGACATTTTCTGAAAATCGATGGTGAAGCCGAGTTCGCGGCTGAAGTTCTCTATGACTGCTTTTTCCTTGAGACCCTTGGTCATGAAATTAAATGTCTTGGCCATCTCACCGATTTCGTCGTGGGAAGTTAAATGGAGTTCCTGCTGTAAATCACCTTCTGAGATTTTGAGCATCGCCTTCGTCAGCTTTCCGAGCGGTTTGATGATTCTCTGACTCATGAAAAGCGAAATGACGACTGCAAGGGCGATGAAGATGAAGGCCAGATTGAGGTTGCGATAGAGGTTGTTCCTCATTTCATCGTTCAGTTCGACCAGTGAGAACCCGACATTGACGGTCCCGACGTTCTGCCCACCGATGATGATGTTCACGGATTTGGATTCGATATCCTGCTGGCTCTCAACAGCGATTTGTCTCTGGTCCAATTGCCAAACGATGTTCGCCTGTTCCCGATTGTCCATCAATCTACCATCGTCCAGATCGATCCAATCCGTGTTCAACGCATGGACCTTAAGTTCCTTGTTCTCGTCAAAGACAGCGATGTAAATGATGTCCGGGTTCACTTTCAACTGGTTGTCGATGTAGGTCTGATACACTTGCCAATCTTCGGTGTCTACAGAGCGTATGGTGGCGATATTGTTTGCTAAACGCTCCATTTGTAGTTTCATCTGATCCACGCGAAGGTTGAGTTCGCGGATCGTAAAGATGTAGGTCACCGTGCCCATCATGATGATGACGAGGAACACAATGAACAATGCGATTTTGATCTTGATGCTTATCTTGAATGGAAGTTTCATCGCTCTCCCGGTATTCTTGATATTAAATTCAATTCTTGGAGTAAAGTTCCTAGTGTATGTTATTGTAATGCCTTTTATTGGAATTGTCAATACAAATTCTATTCCAGAGGAATCGGAATTGTGTTCTACATTCGTGTTCATTTAGAATGCGTGTATTTCTATGTGTTGAGAAGGGGATTTGTGTCAGTTTCCAATGTTCGAAGTCTTGACACCGTTTCAAAATGAGAAGATAAATACTGGCTGGCCAGATGTTTCTGCACAGGGGAAAAGAAACGATTACGATGGTCGTGAAGTAATTGTCAATGTTGTTACATTTCTGTTATAATACTTGTTTTTTCTTAGGAGATTCATCATATTTCAAAACACAGATGGATTGTGTTTCGTATAGAAGATAGTGAAGTTTGTCTCGATACTCTGAATACCTCGATTGAAGTTTCATCGGTATTCATTCCCCAAAAGCAAGGCCACCCTGAAAGGTGGCCTTGCTTATTTTAGAATAAGCAGTATAAATCGATTTAGTGAGAATTTGATACTTTAGAGACTATAATCTCAGACACTGCTGAGGAGATCCTGTTCGTGAAGCTCAATACAGTGTTTTCCGACTTTTTTAAAATCGATGAAAAATGAGACTTTTTTCTCAGGAACATCGAAGCCATTTTACCGTATGTTGATAAAAGCAGAGTGTACGTCGTCGCTCGGCAGGACGCGTCTTATTTCATCCCCAAAGCAGGAGAGTATCATGGAAAAGTTCAACACTCTTCACACGAGCCGCCGCGATTTCATCTCTAAGATCGTTCCGGGATGTGCTTTGACGTGTTTCGGATCCCAGCGTCTCCTCGCATCAGCAATGCACGGAGAGGTTCCTCTTTCGCAGGAGGATAAGCATAAATTCCAAAGGGAAATGGATCGGAAAATCACACACAAGCAATGGATGCAGCAGAAGCACAGGAAATACATCGACATCCTTAAACATCTGGAAAAAGATATTGGAAAAGAGAGACTTTTAGAAATGCTCAAGAAAGCGAGTTATGAAGAGAATGTAAAACTGGGTAAACAATTGTCCGGCCGGATTCCATCACTCCAAGTCTTTGCCAATCCGTTTAGAGTTGAGGCCAGTGATTTCTCGCAGACCTTTGTACGTGAAATTGTTGAGGACAATGAAAAGGCGTTCGAAATACGAATCACCGAATGCCTGGAGGAAATCGTTTTCAGGGAAGCGAACGCTCTGGATCTGGGATACGCTTGTGTTTGTCATGCTGATTTCGGTCTTCCAGTCGGTATCAATTCGAAATTGAAACTCATCCGCACTAAAACCCTCATGCAGGGACATGACTGTTGCAATCACCGGTATGTTTGGGAGGAGTAATGATTACAACGATCGGCACATGATTTAAGTTTTCCTGTTTTTTAAGCTGAAACTACGCACCTTGAATCCCGTAAAAGTGGGTAACTGTTTTCATCTTGTATCTGCGAATGATGAGGGAGATTATGAACCGATTAATTCTATCTCAAACCGTTTTGGTTGCTGTTTTCATTACAGCGTTTGTTTCAGGATTTGCACAGGAAAAGCTAAAACCGTTTTTACCTTTCAAAACGGACAATCCTCCGGTCATCGACGGTATCTTGGACGATCCCATCTGGAAGGAAGCCCCGTTTGAAACCGGTTTTGTCATTTATCATCCGGACTACGGCAAGCCGATGACTGAAGACACAAAAGTATGGTACGCTTATGACCGGGAGAACCTCTTTTTCGCTTTCAAGTGTTATGACAGCGAGCCTGATAAGATTAAAACGTCTGTAACGGCTCGGGACAAAATTCGACCGGATGATTGGATCTGCCTCAATTTGGATACATTCAACGATCATCAATCGCTCTATGCGTTGTACACGAATCCGATGGGAATCCAGATGGACAGCCGGGCAACTGGAGACTATGAGGATTACAGCATGGATTTCGTATGGTACAGCGAGGGAAAAATCGATGAGGAAGGGTACACGATAGAGATGCGGAGTCCGTTCAAGAGCATTCGCTTTTCATACAAAGAACCGGTCGAGATGGGGATCATTTTCGAACGGTACATCAGCCGAAAGTCCGAGGCGGGGACGTATCCGGCTCTCGACCCAAAACATGGGCCCAATTTTTTTACGCAAACGAGGCCGCTTATCTATCGCGATGTGAAACATTATCGTCTGTTCGAATTGCTTCCGGCGTACACCTACGGCAATCGGAGTTCCATCGAAAACGGAAAGTTGGTTCGTACTGAACAGGAGGGGAATGTTCAGATCGGCGATCAGTATTTGGGCGATTTGAGCCTGACGGCCAAATACGGAATCACTTCCCATCTGGTTTTGGATGGAACGTACAATCTTGATTTCAGCCAGGTCGAAGCCGACGTAGGCCAGGTCGATTTTAATCAACGGTTCGCACTTTTCTACCCGGAAAAGCGGCCGTTCTTCCTCGAAGGCCGTGAAAATTTCGTCTTTGGTGCGGGGGGGGGAGGCGAACCGCTGGGAGCCGTGGTCCATACGCGGATGATCGTCAACCCGCTGGTCGGGATCAAGCTGACGGGCAAGGTGGGCGAGCGGAATACGTTCGCATCCATTTATGCCCTGGATGAGCTGCCTACAGACCTGCAACAGGGAAAGTATGCTCATTTTGGGATTCTGAGGTACAAGCGTGCTCTTTCTCAGGACAGTTATATCGGCGGATTCTATACCGGCCGCGAATTAGACGACAGCCATAATCGTGTGTTCGGTGCGGACGGACTCATCCGAATCGACGGGTCAAACCGGATCGAATTCCATGCGTTCCTTTCACAGAGTGAGGATCGAGCACAAGCGATGAAGGACAACGGACACGCCCTCGGAATGAATTATTATTATTACACTCGCGACCTGCTCATCAATGTCACTGCCAACGACCTGTCCGACGATTTTCGAACAGAGACAGGATACCTCACGAGGACGGGGATTACTCGCGCTTCTGCGGTTGTCATGCCCATGCTCTATCCAAAATCTACGGTCATCCGGAGGATCGATCCTGTGATTTACAACGAATTCATCTATGACAAAGACAGCCGCCGATGGGAGAACAGCAACGCTTTGCAGCTGTCGTTCATCCTCCCGAGGACTTCGAGAATCCAGTTGACCGGCAACTATGCGACTGAAATCTTTCTGAGGGAAAAATTCAAGACGAGCGCGATAAGAGTGTCCGGGAACAGCCAGTTCACGAAACAGTTCTATTTTTCGCTTTCCTACAGGTACGGCCAGAAAATTCGTTACGTGGCGAATCCGTATCAGGGCAAGGGCAGCAGCGCGTCCGCGTCCGTCAACTACCAGCCTTCGGATAAGTTTCAGTCGAGTTTGAGCTACACATACACCGATTTTTTCAGGGAAGCCGATAGTCAAAAAGAATTCGATTACTCCATTCTCTGGTTCAGGAATACGTATCAGGTGAATAAGTATCTCTTCTTCAGGGTGATTTTACAGTACAATTCTTTCTATGAAGAATTGATGACGGATTTTTTAGCTTCTTTCACGTACATTCCTGGAACGGTGATCCACATCGGGTACGGCTCTCTGTACAATAAGATTGCGTGGGACGGCGGCCAGTACGTAGACAGCGACCGCTTTCTCGAAACCGAGAGGGGATTCTTTTTCAAGACGTCTTATCTGTGGAGGATGTAGTCGAGGAATTTCATAACACCCCCCTTAATCCCCCCTCGAGGGGGGATTTAAAGGGGGGGTGTCTAGTTTTAAGCCCTGTCAGGATTTTTAATCTTGGCAGGATTTCTTTTTATTAGCATATAACGGGAATGCTTACAGGCGCGGCAAACCGGATATTGTCCAAATGCTACGATGAAAATAATTCCAGCGGTACTATTTGATTCCGCACTCAGTACATAGTTTCATAAATACGCATACATATAATTCTCAAATAGATGATCTTTATTGTATATACGCTTTGTTAAATTCGAATATCGATCCCGAAACTTCGGGACAAGACAAATACGAATGAACAAAATCCGAAATTCAAAACCTCAGGATCGACCTCGTTTCATCATTCTGAGCGGCGTTTCGCATTCGAAAATTCGAATTTCGAGCTTGGCAAAACCTGTTCATTGTTAGTGTGTATGTACTACTGCAAATACGTCACAGTATTTAAGAAAAAGAGCACTTAGTGAAACGCGTCCCGGCCCCGATTGATCGGGGCCAAAGCCGAATGTAAATGAAAGAATAAAACGTTGCTGGTACGTCCGTCACCAAACAGGTATTATGGAAATATCTCACTTCTTTTAATTAAACGATGCCCTTCAAATACAGTCAATATTTCAATATTATTTTTTCTAATTTTGTAAACAAGTCTATAATTTTTTATGATTAATTCTCTTATTTCATTATTTGATAATTCCGGTACTACTCTGCCAATTTTTGGATTATCTTCGATTGTGATAGATTTTGAAATAATGAAATCGATAAATTCTACAGCTTTTATTGGATTATATTCAGATATAAATTCTTCGATTTCAATAAGTCTATCTAGTGATTCCTTCGACCATATAACCTTCATTTTTTATTCCTCAAGGCTCTTACAGATTTAATTTCTTTTACTAATTGTTCAGTTGTAAAAGTGTTGCCTGATTCTATATCTCTAAGGCCCCGATTTACTGAATTAATAAACAGATTTTTATATACTAAATTATCATAATCAGTTGGTGAAATTAATACCCCTGCAGGACGACCATTTTGTGTGATAATTAATGGATGTCCAGTTTCATTCAAAGATTTTATATATTTTGAAATACTTGTCTTAAATACACCAACCGGAATTATGTCGTCGGAAATTCTTATCTTCTTCATTTTAATTTCTCCTATATTTAGACCTGAATTATGATCATAATATAGGTTTTTATAATTACCTTTGCAATAATTATTTTTAATTTACTGCTTAACTTTTGGCTCTTAGGCGCGGCCAACGGACACTGTCCAAAAGTTATAAAAATGTACGCTCGGTAACGTCCGCACTGTTTTTATTTTCATGGACGGCGAAAGGCGTCCAAAGCAGAACTAAAAAGTGAAAAAGAACCAGCAGCCAAGGGTCATCTCATTAAATTGCACTTGACATAGAGTATTTTACTTCATATATTGTTCTTACAATTGTACAAACAATAAAAATTGATTTGGAGCATGCTATGCAATTTGTAAATATTAGAGAATTAAGTCGTTCTCCTTCAAAATATGTTAAAATAGCCAATGAAAAGGATGATGTTATTATAACCCGTAATGGTCATCCTTACGCTATCATGGTTAAATTTCAGGAAGATGATTTTGAAGATTTCATTCTTGCAAAAAACATGAATTTGAATTCAGAATTTAAATCCGCAAAATCAGATTATCAGTCTGGAAAAACTACTAATATTCATGATTTGCTTAATGATTTAAATGAAAGTAAAGATTCATGAATTTTAAAATTGAATTCACTAAGCGTGCTATCAAAGAACTGAAAAATCTACCCGTCCAAACTCAAAAACAAATTCTTGACGAAACACTTATTTTAGAAACAGATCCTTTTAAATTTAAAAAAAAAATTAAACGAATAAAGAGTTTTAAGTTCCCTTGTTTTAGATTAAGAATTGATACATCAAATGATTCATATCGTCTTTTCTATGGTATTGATAAAGACATTATTTTTGTTTTAAGAATCATTTCAAAAAAGGATGCTGACAAAATTATATCTCGTTTGCGTAAAACTGATTTCCCGCCTTATATTTAAAACTTTTCTTGAAATTATTTGACAGTTAACATGAGTTTCACAGACGCGCCTAACCAGTTACTGTTCAAATGCCACGATGAAAGTGATTCCAGCGGTTTGATACATTTCCGCACTCAGTGAAACGCGTCGCGGCCCCGATTGATCGGGACCAAAGCCGAACTAAAATGAAAGAACAAAACGTTGCTGGCGCGTCCGTCAGCAAATTGGTGTTAGCCGAGGGAATTGACAATATTTATCGTTAATAGACTCCTTTATAAAGGCAAATGAAATCAATATGGTTGCCACTTCCTTGACCCGGATATGGCGAAGTTTGAGTAGAAATAGTATTGCTAATAAAATATAGACATATAACAATAAACTAACATCAGCTTTCTTTATTAGAATTGTTAAGATACTTATTAATAAAGCACTCGACATACCAGATAAAAAACGTACAAGTCCCTCACAAAACATTAATTCATCATAAAGTGATTTTGAATGTTCTTGTATATATATTTTGATTTGATTTATAAAACCAGTGCTTTTCATACAATTCTTTTTATCATTATATTCGCTTGTGAGAAGATCATTAAAAAATCTCACTAGTGTCACGTCAAGTTATTAAAGTTGGATAAAGTCGTTTTAATTTAATTCTGGCATCATCGTTGGAGAATTGCCAGTCCACTTTAGCATTAAGACAATTTCGTTGATTTTGCCATGCTGTGATTTCTTGTT
>JBDRSZ010000304.1:0-2984 GCA_043824415.1 bacterium
AGACATTGCCTAAGGGCCGTCCAGAAGAGATTTATCGTCCTCCGGCTCTGCTCAGCACGAGGGATCGTTTGCAGCGCATGGCTGCATATCAGAACGCGGGCTTCCTTCCCGGAACGGATTCGAGGAAATCGATCGAGGAAGCCGGGTTGAAGGGAGCGCCGGTCATTCCTGTGCTTTTGGGGGAGCCTCCCAAGCCGCCGACGAATAAATGAGGCGATTCATCATGGTTCGAATAAACGAGTTCGATTTGAGGAGAAAAAAACACATGCGCAGGTTTCTACCGCTTTTATTCTCCGTCTGTTTCGCGGGTATTTCCATGGGGCAGCAGGCGCTAAATGTGAACCTGTTGGGACGATGGGGGGAGGGACACTGTGAAGCCGTTTTTCGAAGGGGAGGATATACATTTGTGGGAAACGGCGATTACTTAGAGGTGTACCGCGATCAGGGAGGGGCCTATCAGAGGCTGGATAGAATATTGCTTCCGGGTGTCGTCAGGGATATATGGGTCAAGAACGATAACATCAGCGTCAGCGTGGCCTGCGGAAATGATGGACTCTACATCGTTTATTTCAACTACATCACTCGGAAATTTGACAGCATCAGGGGAAGCCTGGATACGCCGGGATTCGCCGGAGGGGTCACGCAGTACGGGGATTTCGTTTTTATCGCAGACGGGAACAACGGACTCGTCACCGTCTATGTGACTGACCAGGGGATTCCTACGGTGCAGGGCCACCTTTCCGTGCCCGGGTATGCGCGTGAAGTGTGGGTCGCCAACGACAGCACTGTTTTGCTGGCTGCGGGTGAAGCCGGATTGTATTCCATCCTGAGTAAATCTTCTCACAGCAGCCTTGCTTTTATGGACAGCATGCGGTTCAAGCCTGTTTATCTCAAGGAGGACTATCCCCAGGTTTCCGATCCGGCTGCGTATCATGTTTTGGCTGTGGGATCGCGCGCTTACGTGTCCGCGGGATGGGGAGGCATGCGGATCGTGGATATCAGCAATCCGAGAAACCTGGATTCTCTGAGCACCTGGACGTGGGGCGTCAATATCTCTCAAGGTATTCCTGTAGGTGGCACTCCTGTCGATGTGCGGAATACGTGGGTCGAGGGAAATCAGGCGTATATTTCCGCAGGCGAAACCGGTCTTTTCGCGCGGATCGATGTGTCCAATCCGACGAATCCCATCGACACGGCCTATCCTCCGTTGAATACGGCAGGATTCACTTCCGATGTGATTGTTCAGCGCGGAGTCAGTCAGGATTCGGCTTTTGTGGGAGACGGCTTCAACGGACATCTGCTCGTGAATGTGAGCGGCGGCGCTCCGCCGAGCCAGATCCAGGCGTTTCGAATGGCGGATGCGACTTTCGACGTAGCCATCTTTGAACAATACGGATATGCGGCTACGGGCAGGACCGGACTGCGGATTTTCAATCTGACGATTCCAAGCCCGCCCAATAATTTCATGAACGTCGTCGGATTGTACGATACGCCCGGAGAAGCGCGGGGCGTCGTAAAAGATCCTCTTTCTCGTGTTTATATCGCAGACGGCAGCAGAGGTTTGGCCATTGTCAATGTGACCAATCCGGCCGGCCCGACTTTGGTGAAAGAGGCTATCGCGCTTGGGGACACGTGTTATGACGTTGCATTAACACCGCGCTACGCAATCATGGCTTCCGGTCATGATGGGTTGAGGGTTGTTGATATTACTGGCAATATATACGAGATCGATTTAAGTCCGATTAAGACTCCTGGGATGATCAGCTCACGGGCTGTCAAGGTCGTGAACGACCGGGCTTACGTTGCCGATTTAAGCGGCGTCTACATCTATGATACATCGGGATTGCCCAAAACGATGACGCTTCTCGATTCGTACACGACGGGTAATCTGGAAGCACTGGGTTTGGCCGTTGTGGGGGATTCGGTTTTCGTCGCCAACGGCAGTCACGGATTTTTCCTGTGGAACACGGTGACCGATGTCGTGGACACGGTCGATGTCAACGGGAAATGCCTGGACATCGCGGTCCAGGAAAAGACGATCTATATCACTGACTCCATCGTGGGTCTTCGCATGTTCGATTTTTCCGATCCGGGAATGTTCAACGAATCGGGGTATTATGACACTCGAGGAAGGGGAAAGCGTCTTGCAGCGTCGGGTAAAACGATCTGCGTGGCCAATGGAGAAGACGGACTGTACGTTCTTGAGAGCGAAATCAAACCGGAAATCACCATTAATCCCGCTTCACTCGACTTCGGGCCTGTCCCTGTAAATCGAACTCGACCGCTCAATTTGTGGGTATACAACACGGGCACGACGCTTCTGACCGGAAAGATTTCCGTTTCTCCTGCATACGCGAATGAATTTACATTCAGCGCTTCCCAGTTTTCTTTGCCGCCGGGAGATACATTGAGAATCGTCGTGACGTTCAAGCCGGTCAATTCTTACTATCTCGGCCAGCCTTATTTCATCACGGCCAAGATAGAATCGAATGCCCCCGACAATCCGACTGTATCCGTCACGTTGAACTGGCAGGGCGGCGTCGAGGCGAGTGACGGCAATCCTTATGCATCGGATGTTTTTACGCTGGGATTGTGGCATTTGAACATAATTACTGGAACTCCTCCATCTGCCGTTACCAGAGATACCTCGGCCAATGCCATTCATGGAAATGTTCAGGGCGGCAGAATACTTATTCCTTCAAAACCCGGTTTTGGAAACGCTCTGATGTGTGAAGGACAGAACGATTACGTCATCGTTCCTTTCAATCATCTTTTAAATTTCCGCAACAGCGCTTTTACCGTAGAACTGTGGTTTCAGATGATTACGAAACCTCAATCCTACTACATTTTAATGAAAAGAGGCGTCGGATCTTTTTTGATGCAGTATGAATTGGCTTTGGCCGGTGCGAATGCGTCGGAGAAAGGACTGATCGCACGGGTACAGGATGCACAGGGAGGCGTTCACACTCTACAAACAGGATCTA
>JBDRSZ010000305.1:0-16812 GCA_043824415.1 bacterium
ATTAGAGGAACAAGTCGAATGCCGATGTGGTGGGAGTCAAGCCTAATCCGTTCATTTAAATTTGGGAATTTTTAAAGTCACGGAAGATTTGGTTGAATGCCTTACGGGGCGCCTTGCCCCAGTGCGACATGGACGTTAGAACCTAAAAATGTCTGCACGGCCCGTTCGAATTCGCGGATGTCGATGATCGTGTTCTTGCAGGGACCTTCGGGCCTTCGGTTGGGGATGCCGATCACGGGGATCTTGTGGAGGATTTCCTGTATGCCGTTCAGCAGGTCTCTCTCGCAGGCCACTCCGATGATGGCCTTGGGTTTTAGCTTGTCCACGATCTCGCGGGCTTTCTCGCCCCCGGCCACGGTGTGTACGGGTATCTTCCATCGATTCGAAAACTCAGTGATGGTGTTTAGGAGTGGTTTCTGCAAACAGCGAGGGAGGAGGATGAGAAGATTCTCCGGCTTCACAGTCTTTGCCGTTGTCCGGATGAGTGTATTGCTGACTTTCACGAAGGAATTGCCCATGCGGTCGCGGGAAATGCCAATCTGGAGCCCGAGTTTCAGGACGATGGGCACGAGGAATGTGATGGAAAACTCTCTACCTCCGAAACGGAAGAAAAGGTCCTTTTCAGTCAGGATGGACAGCACCATGATGAAAAACCAGAGGGCCAATATCCCCCAGAAGAAGAGAAAGAATAAACCGATCACAGCAGGAAGAGATGCGCTGAACTGAGACAGACGTGGAACGATCATGTACCAGAGAAAGAAACCGAACAGTCCGGTGAGAATGATCGTGGCGAGGAGGACGCTCAGAAAGATCCGCTTTCCCGTATTCGCGTTTTTTTCAAATTCCTTGAGATTGCCCTCCCAGTCGACCCATTCGTCGCCCAATTTCCGATCTTGAATCTGGATAATTCGGGGAGTTTTCAGCGCGACCATCGAGAATCTCCATCAAATCGTTACTATTTGCTTGTACGAAGACTCCATGAAAAAGTTCAACGAAAGTGCAGTATTTCGCTTTTCCTCATCAGCAATTAAAATCACCAAAATACAACTTAAGAAATGAAAAAGAGACCTGTCGGTCTCTATTCACGAATCATCAACATCACTCCTCGGGTTTACTCGCAGTGGGAGTATCCGCAAACGCGGCACAGATTGCAGCCTTCCGACGTTTCCATAGAGCTTCCGCATTCGGGACATTCGGGTCCGATGCGGACGTGGGATTCTTTTTGCTTTATGATGTTGACCGCATGTGCAGGATGCATCTTCGATCCTTTTGTATCGCCCTGCTGCTTTCCGTATCTCTCCAACAGAATTTGTCCGATGCCGTCGGGTACGGATTTGATGAGGCTTCCTTCGTTCCAGACCGGCCTCGACCCGGTGATGCCGATGAGGGTCTTGCTGACTTCCTCGACTTCGACGCCTTTCTGAAGAGCGATGGAAATCAGCCTTCCGATGGCTTCCGCCAGTGCCGCTGTGTCGCCTCCGCTCTTACCGATGTTGGCAAACACTTCCACGGGAGTGTTCCGATCATCCGAATTGATCGTCACATATAGATTGCCCTGGCCTGTGTTCAGCTTTATCGTCGATCCGTGGAGGATGTTGGGGCGGCATTCGAAGAAGGACGTGGATTTTTTTGTCGTTTTTGAAAGCCCTTTATTGAGTACCTGCTGACTCCGGCTGCCGTCGCTGTATATGGTGACGCCTTTGCAGCCCAAATCGTGGGCCAGACGATATACTTGCGCGACGTCTTCTTCGGTGGCATTATTGGGGAAATTGACGGTCTTTGACACAGCGTTGTCTGTGTGTTCCTGGAATGCAGCCTGCATCTGGATGTGCCATTCGGGCGGGATTTCGTGCGCAGTGACGAATACAGTTTTTACGCTGTCGGGAACATCTTTCATTCCCTCGACGGAGCCTTTGGCACCGACTTCCCGAATGAGCTCATCGGTGTGAAGACCCTCTTTCTTCAGTCTTTCGCAAAACAGGGGATGGATCTCGGGAAGCTTGTCGTCATCCATGACGTGTCTTGTAAACGAGAGGGCGAAAAGCGGCTCGATACCGCTCGAACAGCCTGCGATGATGCTGATCGTTCCGGTGGGTGCGATGGTCGTGCGTGTGGCGTTGCGTACTAAGGGCTCGCCCCGTTTTGCATACACACTCTCTGAGAAGGCCGGGAACTCTCCTCGTTTCAGTGCGAGTTCCTGAGATTTTTTCTTGGCCTCTTCGTTGATGAAGCCCATGACGCGCTGCGCGATTTCGATGGCCTGGGGAGAATTGTAGGGAATGTCGAGTTGTATCAGAAGATCCGCGAATCCCATGACGCCCAGACCGATTTTCCTTGTCAATTTTGAGTGCTCTTCGATCTCGGGTAGGGGGAACTTGTTGATGTCAATGACGTTGTCGAGAAAATGTACGGCGGTTCTGACTGTGCGGAGGAGCTTCTGGTAGTCGATTTCGATTTTGCCATTCGTCTGTTTGATCATCTTTACCAAATTAATGGAGCCCAGGTTGCAGGATTCGAAAGGCAGGAGGGGCTGTTCGCCGCAGGGATTCGTCGATTCGATTTCGCCGAGGTGAGGGGTGACATTGTCCCGGTTGATCCGATCGATGAATACCACGCCAGGATCTCCGTTCTTCCAGGCGTGACTGACGATTTTACAGAACACTTCTTTGGCTTTAAGGGATTTCGCTTTTTCCTGAGAATGCGGATTGATGAGATCGTATTTTTTATCGGTTTCGAGCGCTTCCCAGAAGGTTTCCGTCAAAGCGACAGATATGTTGAAGTTGTTCAGTTTATCGCTGTCTTGTTTGCAGTCGATGAAATCCAGGATATCGGGATGGTCTACCTTCAGGATGGCCATGTTTGCCCCGCGACGCGTTCCTCCCTGTTTGACGGTTTCAGTCGCAGCGTCAAATACATGAAGGAAGGAGATGGGTCCTGAAGCGATGCCCCTCGTCGATTTGACGATATCGCTCTGCGGACGGATTCGAGAGAAGGAAAATCCGGTTCCGCCCCCTGATTTGTGGATGAGCGCAGTATTCTTGACCGCCTCAAAAATCGAGTCCATAGAATCGTCGATGGGAAGGACAAAACACGCAGAGAGTTGACCGAGTTCCCGTCCCGCGTTCATCAATGTGGGTGAGTTTGGGAGAAATTCCAGGTTGACCATCAGGTTAAAAAATACATCTTCCGTTTTCTTCAGGTTAACCGAGGGATCGTAGAATCCATCAGCAGAAGCCACAGCTTTTGCCACACGCCGGATAAGCTGGACGGGCGTTTCCGTCACTTTGCCGTCTTCGTCCTTTTTCAGATATCTCCGTTCCAGAACCTTCAGAGCATTCTCCGAAAGCGCGATTTTAATAGAATCTTCCTCGGTTGATGATACAGTTCCGGGGACTTTTTTCCCTTTCGTTTTCTGATCGGGTAATGGATCTCGATTCATGATGAGTTCCGCAACCGGTTCGTGCCCGTTATCGTCGAGATCAAAAAGATCCCCTCGCTTCCGTTCGTTATCCTTAGGAAGGTTCGTCATTGTTTTCTCTCACCCGTTTGGTATTGTAAAATGGGATGTTCGGACAACATATCAAACATAAGAACACGATGAGAAAAAGTCAAGAAAAAAATGTAAAAAAACGTCAATATGTTGTATTTTTTTTTATCAGAATACAACAAATAGTCCGATGCGAATCTACCAATAAAAAAATTGAACTTGACATGTGATGAAAGTTTCGTTATATTATTTTCGTCTTTTTCAGGGCGAGGTGAAAGTCCTCACCGGTGGTGATAGCCCACGAGTCCCGACGAGATGAAATATTCGGGATCGAACCTGTGCGATTCTGGTGCCGACGGTGACAGTCCGGATGAAAGAAGAGACGAAAAGAAAACCACCTATTCGATCAAACAGGAAGCCCTGGAAGAAGTCCCTTTTAGGGCGTTTTTATTTATGGATGATTCCGATTTTATGAGGCGGGCGATTCGACTGGCGAGAAAGGGAGCTGGTTGCGTCAGTCCCAACCCACTGGTGGGCTCGGTGATCGTTCGTGATGGAAAGATTCTATCCGAGGGGTATCATGCGCGTTGCGGCGGTCCCCACGCAGAAGCAGACGCATTCTCCAAAATTCATCCGAACGAGGCACGTGATGGCACACTCTACGTCACCCTCGAACCCTGCAACCATCATGGGAGAACGCCTCCATGCACGGAAGCGATTATTCAATCGAAAATCCGCGAAGTCGTCGTTGGCGCTAGGGATCCGAATCCTTTCGTCAAAGGGGGCGGGATTCAGCGTCTGAAGAAGTCGGGTATTATAGTTCGTACCGGCGTGATGGAGGATGCGTGTCTGCGGTTGAATGAAGCTTACTTCAAAATGGTGACAAAAAGCAAACCGTTCATCGTTCTGAAGATCGCACAGACACTGGATGGGAAAATCGCAACGCAGGGGGGACGTTCCCGATGGATCACGAGTGAGACGTCTCGCCGGTTCGTGCACAAAATGCGCAAAGAAAACGACGCTGTTTTAGTGGGCGTAAACACGGTCGTGCAGGATGATCCCCAACTGACAGTGCGGTGCGTCCGAGGAAGCGTACGCAGAATCATCCTCGACAGCCGTCTGCGTATCCCGACGGAAGCCCGCGTGCTCCATCATTCCGATCCGCAAAATACGATTATCGCGACAACATCCAGCGCTCCTGAGAGTAAGATGCATGCTCTCCAGTCGTTGGGCGTATCTGTCTGGATTCTTGAAAACGATGAGAATGGAAGGGTCGCGTTACCGGGTCTTTGGAAGAAAATGATTCAGGAGAGAATACTTTCAGTGCTTGTGGAAGGGGGCAGGACTGTTTTCACCTCCGTGCTCTGTTCAGGCGACGCCGATCGCGTTGTCGTGTTCATAGCCCCAATTGTCTTCGGAAGCGGAATAGAATCCATCGGAGCATTGCAGATCGATTTACCTGAAAACGCCCTATCGTTTAGAGAATTTTCGTGGCACAAAAGGGGACCGGACATGGTCTTTGAGGGAAACCTGTAGATGTTCACGGGTTTGATCGAAGAAATCGGAAGTGTGGAGCGCGTGACTGTCGCTGGCAGCGGGCATCTGTTTCACATCGCCTGCAAAACCGTGACAGAGGACCTTGCCCCTGATGCTTCCGTGGCCGTAAACGGCGTCTGTCTGACGGCCACGACTGTGGAATCTGCCTATTTCGAAGCCACTGCTGTCGAAGAGACGCTCGACCGGTCAACACTAAAGGGTTTGAAACACGGAGATAAAGTCAATTTGGAAAGGGCTCTGCGATTGAAAGATCGTCTCGGAGGCCACATCGTTCAGGGGCACGTGGACGGCGTTGGGAAAATCATTTCTTTTGTTCGTCAGGGTGCAGGTTGTCTTTTAAGGATTCAAATACCCAAAGCGCTTTCAAAGTATACGATCGAGAAGGGATCGATTGCTGTCGACGGCATCAGCCTGACCATCGCTCGGACTGAAGGAAACCTTTTAACCATATCCGTCATTCCGCATACGCTCCGAAAGACAACCCTCCAGGTTGCGAAGCCTGGATTGGAGGTCAATGTTGAGGTTGATTTTTTCGGAAAGTACGTGGAGCGTTTTCTGCAATCGCCGTCAAGAGATTCGAAGATGAATGAAGCATGGCTTCGTTCGATGGGATATTGATGAACAAAAAAGTGACATATACACTTTACAAAGACGGAAAACTTTATATTATCGAAAATGTACCGGCAAGAGTGAATCCAGAAACGGGTGAACAATTTTTTTCTCCGAATACTGTCGAGAGAATTCAAAAAATTATTCTGGGACACCCAAAACCGTCTCGAGTAATTAAAACTCCAGTATTCGAGTTTTCATGATCCATTCGACAATCAATATTACTCACTTGATTTTGGCAAATATTGTGGATTCTGTTTATGGATGGGTGTCATGCCTAAGGCAGGCAGGAAATTTTTAATCAGGCATCCTGGGAGTGGGGACAATCAAATAGGGATTCCCCACCCATAGATTCCCGCTCAAAATCCCGATCTTTCAATAATTGATATTATTGAGAAATCGGGACGGGAATGACAACCCCCTCTTGATACAATGATTTTAAGATTTGTTCCATTTTACATTTAAAGAATCCAATTTATGAAAATTATCAAAAGTCCAGTTACTCAAACCAGAACTGAACACATGCATGCAGCATATCATTTATAAAATTTTTAAAGATTCAGAAAGACGACAAAAGTGAACGTCCAAGATAAACGGTGAAAAAATGACAAAGATCAGTTCAATCCATGAAGCCATAGAAGATTTTCGCCAGGGGAAGATTCTCATCATCGTGGACGACGAGGATCGGGAGAACGAGGGCGATTTCGTGACGGCTGCGGATTCCATCACGCCGGAGAAGATTAATTTCATGGCAAAACATGGACGCGGCCTCATTTGCGTGCCGATGACAGGGGAACGACTGGACGCCTTGAACCTGCATTCGATGGTCAGGGAAAACACGTCGAAATTGGGCACGTCGTTCACGGTCTCCGTCGATGCTGAAAAGCGGACAACGACGGGAATTTCCGCCCATGACAGGGCGGAAACAGTGAGAGTCCTCATCGATCCGGAAACCGAGCCTGAGGACCTTGCCCGTCCGGGGCATATTTTCCCAGTGAGGGCGGAAGACGGCGGAGTTCTCAGCCGGGCGGGTCATACGGAGGCGGTCGTGGATCTGGCGCGTCTGGCCGGGCTGCATCCCGGCGGCGTCCTGTGTGAGATCATGGACGACGACGGGTCGATGGCCCGTCTGCCGAAACTCGAAAAACTGGCTGATGAATTCAACTTGAAAATCATGACGATCAAGGATTTAATCGCCTATCGGAGCGTGCACGACAAGCTCGTCCGTCGCGTCGTTTCAACGAAATTTCCGACGCGTTACGGCGAATTCATTCTCCATTTGTACGAAAGCGACATCGACGAGCACCATCATCTGGCATTGGTGAAAGGAGAAATCACCTCCGACGATCTAGTGCTCGTGCGTGTCCACTCAGAATGCCTTACGGGAGATGTGTTCAGTTCCCTGCGCTGTGACTGCGGCGATCAGTTGCATACCGCTTTAGGAGCCATCGACAAGGAAGGGAAGGGCATTTTACTGTACATGCGCCAGGAGGGGCGGGGGATCGGTCTGAGCAACAAGATTCGCGCTTATCAGCTCCAGGATGAAGGCAAAGACACGGTCGAAGCAAACGAGGCGTTGGGATTCCCAGCAGACTTGCGGGATTACGGTATCGGCGCTCAGATATTGGTTGACCTGGGCGCACGAAAACTCCGCATTCTGACAAACAATCCGAAGAAAGTCGTGGGACTCCAGGGCTACGGCTTGGAGATTGTCGAGCGCATTCCGCTCGAAATCGAGCCCAATCCCATCAACACCCGTTATCTTGAAACGAAGCGTGATAAGCTGGGACATCTCATATCCAACGATTGGGTCTTAAACGGTCGATCCTGTCGCAATACCTGATCGATCTTTTGGATAGTGACAATAGAACGTCAAGTTAAGGAGACGATATGGCCAATACCATCCAGGGACAATTAAACGCAGAGGGGAAGCGTTTCGGCATCCTCGTCAGTCGTTTCAACGAATTCATCACGAAGCGGCTGTTGGAAGGCGCGATGGATTGCATTCAAAGACACGGGGGGAAGGAAGAAGACATCGAAATCGTATGGGTGCCGGGTTCTTTCGAGATTCCGTGCATCGCTCTGAAGATGGCCCAGAGCGGGAAGTACGACGCCATAATCTGTCTGGCTGCGGTCATCCGCGGAGGGACTGTGCATTTCGAGTACATCGCCTCGGAAGTGACGAAGGGCATCGCACATGTCGGGCTCCAGACCGGAGTTCCCACAATCTACGGCGTTCTGACGTGCGACACCGTCGAAGAAGCCGTTGAACGCGCCGGCACGAAACACGGGAACAAAGGTTGGCAGGCTGCTCTCAGCGGCATTGAAATGGCCGATCTTGTCGGGAGATTCGGAGATTGAGAAAGATCGCTTTTTTCTTCTTAAGCATCTTTTTCATGTGGGCGGCAATTGTCAAAGGATCCTCCTGGGAATGGAAGACGGTCACATCCTTCCAACGCATCACGGGATTGTGTGAGGGCGGATCGATCGTGTGGTGCGGAACGGAAGGCGGGCTCTTGGCTTTTGATCCCGTCTCGTCACGCTTTGCATACTGGACGAATACGGAAGGCCTTGCCTCCAACGACGTCACAGCAATCGCATGCGATGCCGAGAAACGCGTCTGGATAGGACTGGGGGACGGCATGATTCAACGTTACGATCCGGATGAATCGGAATGGCTTCTCGTCGATGATTACCGAGATCATCGGATCACCTGCCTGACTGTGTGGGGGGATACGCTTTTTGTGGGTCTGGACATCGGCATCAGTATTTTTCTCATCTCTCGAAAGGAAGTCAAGGAAACGTACCGTCGTCTTGGAACCGCATTTCAGATGGAAATTCCGGTGAATGCTGTCGTTGTAGCGACCGACAGAATCTGGGCGGCGACCGATGAAGGCGTTGCCTATGCGTCTCTCCACGCGGTGAACTTATTAGATCCCGGGAATTGGACGGATGTCAACACGTTCCCCGGGTATCCGAATCCTGCGGTAACCTCCATCGTCGTCCAGGACAACCGTGTGTATGCGGGAGGGCCGTCCGGGATTTCCAGCTGGGACGGCAGCGGATGGACTCAGATGGGCACATTTCATGTCTATGATCTGACAGTACACGAGGATCAGCTCTATGCCGCAGCGGAAAACGGCATCTTCTTTTGGGACGGGACGCAGTGGTCCGCGCTGGCATCGGCTTCCAGCACCGTCCATCACCTCATGTCTACGAAAGATAGGCTCTGGGGAGGGAAGAACAAGGGAATCTGCGCGTATTCAGGGAACGATGCGCGCTGGCTCGATTATGTTCCGAATTCGTGCGGCAGCAATCTCATCTCCGATGCCTTCTTCGATGCATCCGGCGTGCTGTGGTGCTGCTCCAGGGACAGGGGATTTTTTCGGTTCGACGGCGTCGATTGGATGCTCTTCAACAGGGATAACGTACCCGATCTATCATCAAACGATTTTATTTCCGCCGCAAGTGCTGGAAATTCCCGCTGGTTCGGAACGTGGGGTGCGGGAATCGTCAGGCTGAACGAGAACGGCACATTCCGGTTGTACACCGCGCAGAATGGATTCCTATCCGGCGTTTCCGAAGATCCGAACTACGCTGTCGTTCCTGACATGGCAGTCGATCCGTCGAGCACGCTTTGGATCCTGAACTACAGATCCGATTCCTACCTGCCACTCATCGCCGTCACTCCCGATTCTGTGTGGACGACCTACGGCGTGAATGAAGGTTTTTCAACAACATTCTTAAAAACAATTGCCGTAGACAGCGAAGGGAAGAAATGGATCGGATCGGAGAATGAAGGCGTGTTTATATTGGACGACAACAGCACGCCCGAGACGAAGACCGACGATCCTGCTGTCGAACGCATCACGACGAACGACGGATTGGAATCCAATCGAATTACCGCTTTCGCTCCTGACCGTCGGGGCGGCATGTGGATCGGAACGCCCGAAGGGCTCTACCATTATTCGGCTGGATACCTGACCAAACGCACGGGCCTGCCCTTCGAGAACATTACGGCCCTCGCCGCTGACGGTAATGAGAACGTCTGGGTCGGCACGAAAGAAGGCCTCATCGTCTGTTTCGAATCCACGTACCGCTGTTCACTCCTCACGAAGGAAAACAGCGGCCTCGTGAGTAACGCCATCAACTCGCTGTTCCTGGAGGCTACATCCGGGACGCTAGTTGTCGGGACGAACAACGGCCTGTCCGTTTTAAAGACGCCCTATTCCGAGCCCAGGTCCGATTTGAGTGAACTGAAGATGTATCCCAATCCGTTCATCCCGCAGCAGCACGCGCAATTAACGATAGACGATTTGACGGAGCATGTCACAGTGACGATATTCTCTGCGAGCGGATACCGTGTCCGCCACTTCTCGCAGGATCAAATTTACGGAAAACGCCTGATCTGGAGCGGGACAGACGACAGGGGAGAGCCGGTACCCGGCGGTATTTATCTCGTTATCATACATGCAGAAAGCGGTGAGCAGCGTGTGGGGAAGGTAGCGGTCGTGAGATAATAATGGATATAAAGGACTTGATCTTTTTCCATATCCATTTGGATTTTGGGCTTTGGCATTCATTTGTCATTTGGATTTTGGGTTTTGACATTTTTTACTAACTCTCTGAATAACATGCTCAAATCTCTCTACATCAAAGACTACGCACTCATCGATGAGATGAGCGTCGACTTCGGTCCTGGGCTCAACATCCTGACGGGGGAGACCGGCGTGGGGAAGTCGATCATCATCGGCGCGTTGAGTCTCCTCCTCGGGGAGCGGGCAAAGACGGATGTGATCCGACAGGGTGCGTCCAAGGCGGTTGTGGAGGGGATTTTTGAGGTGGCTCGTTCACCGCGCTGGGAAACGTTGGGAGATCAAATCGCACTGGATAAAAACGGCCTGCTTTTAAGACGCGAAGTCCACGATTCCGGCAGGTCCCGCGCTTTTGCCAACGATTCTCCGATCTCAAACACCCTTCTTTCCTCTATCGGCGATCTTCTCATCGACCTTCACGGGCAGCACGCGCATCAGACCCTTCTGAATGCGGTCCGTCATTTAGATTATCTGGACAACTTCGGCGTGGACGGCGCGTTGCTTTCGTATGTGAAGAATTCATATAAAAAATACCGCTCACTCAAGACCAAATTGGATTCTTTGAGGAATAAGGAATCTTTCCTGCGGGAGAAACAGGAGTTGCTCCAGTTCCAAGTTCAGGAAATCGGCAGGGCAGATCCAAAGATCGACGAGGAAGAGCAGCTTGAATTGGAGGAGCGAATCCTCCGGAACAGCGAACGTCTCTTCGAGGCGTCCAAACAACTTGCAGAGCTGTTGTACGACGGGGAGGGATCGGTCTCCGAAAAATTGACAGCATCGCAGGATATTCTTTCTGGACTTACGGGTGTGGATAAGCTGTTCGAGAAATGGGTCAAAGAATGCGAATCGGCACGCATTGCAGTCGAAGAAGTCGTGGGCAGTATACAAACATACGTTTCGAAAGTGGAATTTAATCCCCAGCGGTTGGAAGAGGTGAGGGAACGTCTCGGCCTGTTGAGCCGCTTGAAAAAAAAGTACGGCGGTGCCATGGAGCGGGTGCTCACGTTCTACGAGGAGGCGCGGAAAGAACTCGACCGTGTCGAAAACATCGAGAGCGACATCAGCAAAGCGGCGACAGCACTGGAGGATGAACGGGTGCGGCTTTCTCAACACTGCGGAGCACTTTCGGAACTCAGGGCGAAAACCGCTTCAGAATTGGAGAATCGCGTCGTCTCCGCGCTGGGGGAATTGGGACTTAAGAACGGCGTGTTCCGCATACACGTCGGGCCAAAGGAAAATCCAGAAGGGATTCATATGGGTGAGCGCCGTTACGCCGTGACGAACCGCGGAGTCGATTCTGCTGAATTTTTTATATCGCTGAATCCCGGCGAAAATCCGAAACCGCTCATCCAAGTCGCCTCTGGCGGGGAAATTTCACGAATCATGCTGGCGCTTAAGACCGTACTCGCCGAATCCGACGAGATCCCCGTGATGGTATTCGACGAAATCGACACGGGCATATCCGGACGGATCGCCAGCGTCGTCGGGAAGAGCCTTAAGGATGTCTCCAAAAAACATCAGGTCATCTGCATCACGCATCTGCCGCAGATCGCTTCGAAGGGTGATAGGCATTTCTGCGTCGAGAAGAAAGTTACGGCCGACCGTTCAAGGACGACGGTTCGTATTCTCGACGACGAAGGACGCGTTCACGAAATCGCGAAGCTCATCGGCGGGGAGAAAGTGTCCGAAGCCGCCATCCAGAGCGCGCGGGAATTGCTCGAACTGTAAGGAATTTCCATGATCGGCATGGATAAAATCGTCCTCTTCGGAGGACATCGACTCAAAGGAACGGTCCGGATCGGGGGCGCGAAGAACGCCGTGCTTCCCATCATGGCCGGTGCGCTCCTGGCCGACGGAGAGTACGCGCTCGACAACATCCCAATGCTCCGCGATGTGAAGACGATGTCCCGCCTGCTCCAGAGCATCGGAGCGCAAGTGGATTTGGGCGATCATGCGATGAAAATCAACACGAAGGACTGCGCCCGATACGAGGCCCCTTACGATCTCGTGAAGACGATGCGCGCCTCCATCTACGTGCTGGGCCCTCTGCTCAGCCGGTTCGGATATGCGAAGGTTTCCCTCCCCGGGGGATGCGCCTGGGGTCCGCGTCCCATCAACCTTCACATCGAAGGCTTAAAGAAGTTGGGCGCCAAAGTCGAGATCGAGAAAGGATATGTCATTGCCCGAGGGAAACGGTTGACGGGAGGCCGGATCGCGTTCGACAAACCGAGCGTCGGGGCGACTGGAAACCTCCTGATGGCGTCCGTTTTGGCGAAGGGGACGACTGTCATCAGGAACGCAGCGAAGGAGCCGGAGATCGCATCGTTGGCGAGATTCCTCCGGAAGATGGGAGCGCAAATCCAGGGCGAAGGAACGGATCGTCTGGAGATAGAAGGTGTGGACAGTCTCAGGCCCGTGTCGGAAACCATCATTCCCGACCGCATCGAAACTGGCACGTTTCTCGTAGCCGGTTGCATCACGGGCGGAGACGTGCGGCTGGAAGACGTCCATCCCGAACATGTCTCCGCCGTCACGCAGAAGCTTCGAGACAGTGGCGCGAGCGTAGAGGAAGGGGATGGTTGGATTCGGATTCGATCGGATAAAACGGTGATACCCGTTGACGCATCAACGGCAGAATATCCCGGTTTTCCCACGGACATGCAGGCCCAGTGGATGGCCCTGATGAGCATCGCAAAAGGATCGTCCGTTGTGACGGATTCGATATTCGAAGACCGATTCACGCACGTGGCCGAGCTGCGGAGGCTCGGCGCGGACATTACGCTCGAACACAACACGGCCGTCATCAAGGGTGTGTCCCATCTTTCCGGCGCGCCCGTCATGTCCACAGACCTGCGTGCGAGCGCTTCATTGATCCTCGCGGGTCTCGTCGCGCGCGGCCGTACGAATGTGTCCCGCGTCTACCACATCGACCGCGGCTACGAGCGGATCGAGGAAAAGCTCAAGGCACTGGGCGCGGAAATCTGGAGAGAACGGGAAGAACTGGTGACGTAGATAAAAGTATGAAGATAACCTTCTTAAAGAAGGTTACCTTCTTATTTCAATAATCGAATTTTCGAAGGAGGAAAAAATCATACAACGTGCCAGAGTGAAGATCGTGTTTCGAATCGTCTTTCTTGCTGTTATTCTTTGCCTCACATTCCAATCACTGGCTCAAACAACAACGGATGATCCCTTAAAAACGGCAGAAGGTCTGATTAAAGAAATCTACAATGCAGTCTCCCTGAGGCCGGGCGTTACCCTGGACTGGGAGAGAGTGAAATCGTTCTTCATCAAAGAAGCCGTCGTCGTCATTCGCACGAGCAGAATAGCTACATCCGTGTTCTCCGTGGAAGGCTTCGTCCAGGATTTCATCAATTTCTACGCGAATTATCCCGGCGCAAACAAGGGATTCACAGAAACAATCCTCAACATGAAATCGGTGGTGTTCGGCGATATGGCGAGCATCCTCGTCCTGTACGAGGCACACATTACCGGATCGCCCAGACCGCCGGAGAAAGGCGTGGACAGCTGGCTGCTCATCCAAAAGGACGACCGCTGGTGGATCACAGCCGTGACGAACGAAATCGTCTCACCGGAAAGACCGGTTCCGAAAGAGCTTCAATGAGGATGCTTTCCCGCAAGGCGGGAGCCTCTGTAGGAAGTGAAATCTTAGGCAGTATATATATCGAAAGAGACGATTATGTTATTCGAATGGAATCAAGATAAAGCCCGTCAAAATTTTATAAAACATGGTGTTTCTTTTGAAGAAGCGAGCACTGTATTCAATGATTCTTTGTCTCTTACTATTCCTGATCCTCTACATTCTGAGGATGAAGAAAGATTTATCTTGCTTGGGTATTCTGAAAAAAATAGATTGTTGGTAGTCATACATACAGATCGAAATGATAGAATCCGTATCATTAGCGCTCGTCAAGCAACTAAAAAGGAAAAATCATATTATGAAGAAGGTCTCTAAAAACGACGACATGTTACGTGAATACGATTTTAGTAAAGGTGTTCGGGGAAAATATGCCAAGCGCTACGCGGAAGGCACAAACATCGTAATGATTGAACCGGATGTTTATGAATATTTTCCGGATCAAAAATCAGTCAATGAAGCTCTCAGAGGCTTGGCAGAGATAATTAAAAGAAGAAAGAAGGTTGAAGAGTCGCATTAAACCTGAAGAGTAGGGAGCCTCTGCGATATTTGATAAAGTCGTTGACCCCTGGTCGCTCATCCAGAAGAACGGCCGCTGGTGGATCGCAGCCATTACGAACGAAATCGTCACACCGGAAAGACCGGTTCCCAAAGAGCTTCAATGAGGATGCTTTCCCGCAGAGGCGGGAACCCCTGTGGAATATGAAGTAAGCAGGAATATAATCTCGCAGAGGTACTGCTTCTGCGATCACTGAAGATAGAGGGGGTGCAAGATGAAAAAATACCTTTCAATAACGATTGCGATCATCGTCCTGTTCTTTTGTGCGTGTGATAAAAATCCATTTTCGTTTATCAGAACAGCAATCTTCGAGTTTCCGACAGAAGCTGGACCTATCGCGATTGCTCTGGATGAGAAACATGGCATTATTTATGTGGCCAGCTCTTATTCTGGTCGCAGTGGGTATAATCGCAAAATACAAACTTTTTCTACGAATGGCACATTCCTGAGAACGATTGTAGATTTTACACAAGAACAGAATGGATCATATTCAAATTATCTTCCCATCGATTTTACACTCGATGATGAACACAATCTATACGTTTTAGTTAGACCGCATTGTGTACTGAAGTATAATTCGGAAGGAAATTTCCAGAAAAAATATGATTTTCAGCAAACGGATGAAAGGCCGTTTTTTTCAGCTTGCGCTTTTTATCGTGGATTTATATATGTGACGAATGGAAGTGTTATAAAGAAAATAAACTCCAAAACTGGGCAGACATACGATTTTCCTCTTCCTTTCGATGAAATAGACCAGACACTGCCGATGATTCATACGTCAGATATAGCCATCGATTCGAAAGGGAATATCTGGCTGGTAGGACAAGCATACTTAGAAGATCATCAAGATCGATTTATTAGATGTCATGTCACGAAACTCGATCCAACCTGCAAATATAGTACGACTTACTATTCAAAAGGAAGTACAGGTCGTTATGGCGCAATGCTCAATAATCCAGGGATTGACATTGATAAGAAAGGTAATATCTACTTGGCTACCTTTTATTGTCAAAGTGTAGAGGTTTTTAGTAATCTATGGATATTTTTAAAACAGATAGATGTGAATGAAGAAAATGAAAATAACCCGAGACCCATAGACGTGATAGTTGGCAATGGTATAATCTATGTTTTGGATTATTCAAACAATCTTGTTCGTTTGTATCCAACTTGGTCGTTTCATTGAATAGATCGAACTCCATTCCCAGAATTTGCGAACAAACGGTATCCTCCAATGACCGAGAAAACAGATGTCATCATCATTGGCGCCGGCGCTTCAGGGTTGATGTGCGCAATCGAAGCCGGTAAGCGTTGCCGCAAGGTGCTTGTGATTGATCATGCAAAAAAGCCGGGGCAGAAAATTTTGATGTCAGGCGGTGGGCGATGCAACTTTACGAATTACACTATCGATGCCGACAAGTATATTTCCCATAATCCGCATTTCTGCAAGTCGGCGCTCAGTCGATACACGCAATGGGATTTTTTGACATGGGTGCAGAAGCATCATATCGCTTTTAGTGAAAAAGCCAATGGACGACTCTTCTGTAACGGCAGCTCCCATAATATCCTGAACATGCTTTTGTTTGAGTGCAGACAGGCCGGAATCTCTTTTCAATTCAATTCAGATATTGAAAAAATCGAACATCCGGGTGATCGTCATTTCGAAGTGGCCAGCAGTCGTGGGAATTATGGTTGCCAATCGTTGGTCGTTGCTACGGGCGGATTATCCATACCAGTGATGGGCACAAGCCTTTTGGGATATGAAATTGCCGAACAGTTTCATATCAAGGTGTGGCCGCGGCGACCGGGCCTGGTTCCCTTCACTCTTCAACCGAAGGATAAAGAAAAATTATCGCATTTGTCCGGTATTTCTGTGAATGCCGTGATCAGCAACAAAAGGCAAAGTTTTTCTGAAAACATCTTATTTACGCATCGGGGTTTGAGCGGCTATGCCATCCTGCAAATATCATCCTATTGGCAGCCCGGCGAGGATATTTCCATAAATCTACTGCCGGAGATCGATCTGGTCGATGTACTGAAAGAACAGCAGCGACAACGCCCCCGACGAAAAGTGAAATCAGTGTTGGCGGAATATTTACCCAGACGCCTCGTGTCGGTCATGATACCGAGCGATCTTGCAGAAAGTCTTTTAGGGACTGTTTCTCACAGCCAATTTAAGGAAATTTCCGCGCAGCTCCAGCAATGGACCATCAAACCAGGCGGCACCGAGGGATACCGAACCGCGGAGGTGACTTTGGGAGGAGTGGATTGCGATGCGATTTCATCGAAGACGATGGAAGCCCGTCAGATGGCGGGATTATTTTTTATCGGTGAAGTGTTAGACGTGAGC
>JBDRSZ010000306.1:0-3784 GCA_043824415.1 bacterium
CAAGATCGAAGTGGCGGAGAAGATCCATTCTCAGCAGTGGGAGATGTACAAAAAGAAAGTCAACCGGATTACCGACCGCATCGTCAGTTTCCACCGTCCCTATGTCAGACCGATCAAGAGGGGAAAATCCGGCAAACCAACCGAGTTCGGAGCCAAGGGGGCTCTCTCCAATGTGGATGGATTCCTGTTTTTGGATCATCTGGAACATGCGGCTTTTTCCGAGGACAAGTGGACCGAAGCACATATAAATGCCTACAAGGAAAAGTTCGGGAAGGTTCCGCCTTACATCTCGGCCGATCAAAAATATGGTTCTCGGGACAACCGGAAGCTTCTGGATAAAGAAGAGATCCGGGTAGCGCTTAAGCCACTGGGGAGAAAACCGAAGGGAGAAAATCGGACCGATCGTTGGATCAAAGCCAAACAGAAGGAGCGGAATCGGATCGAAGGGAGTTTTGGCCACGGCAAGCAGCACTTCGGCATGGATCGGGTGAAATACCAGGGGACAGATGGATCCGAGATATGGACAAGATGCTGTCTCCTAGCCATGAATCTCCAGACGGCAGCCAAAAAAGCATAGAAAATGATATAGAAACCAGAGCTAATATGAAGGCAGCTAACACGGGAACTAATGATCTAAGGGCTGGATTATTTTTTCAGTAGACCCTATTTAGAATACGGCGAGGCTGTCCATCTGGCTTTGTGATATCCCAAATAATATTGCCAGGAAAATGTGTATGCTTAGCAATCAATTCCACTAAATCCTTTATCGTGATCTCATATTCAACCCCAATATTTAATGGTTCAGATTTATCGTATTTTTCGGTTGCTAATATTATTGCATTGGCAGCATCATCAACATAAATGAATTCTCTTGATGCTTTTCCTGTTCCCCAAACGATAATAGAATCGGAACCATTTCGTTTTGCATCAACACATTTTTTTATTAAAGCAGGAATGACATGACTGGTATCAGGATCAAAATTATCGCCTGGGCCATAGAGGTTTACAGGCATTAAAAAAATTGAATGAAATCCATATTGCTGGCGATACGCTTGAGATTGAACGAGAAGCATCTTTTTTGCCAAACCATAAGGAGCATTGGTTTCTTCGGGATAGCCATTCCACAAATCCTCTTCTTTAAAAGGAATGGGAGTGTGCTTTGGATAACAACATGCGGACCAGGTGCTTTCCTAATTTCTTTTCAGCCAATCAAATCCTTTGTTTTTAAGAATTGACATTCCCTCCCCTTTAGAAGCGATGCCATTCAATTCAAAATCTGCATCCACCATAATTTTCACGAGATCTTTAAATGAAATTTTTGGAGTCCAATTCATCGTTGTTTTGGCTTTGGAATAGTCGGCTTTAAGGACATCCACTTCGGTTGGCCTGAAATACTTTTGATCAATCTGAACATAGTCTTTCCAATCCATTCCGGCATACGAGAATGCTTCTTCTAGAAATTCCTGAACCGAGTGAGTTTCGCCGGTTCCTATCACACAATCGTCAGCTTTTTTCTGCTGAAGGATCATACACATCACCTCAACATATTCCGGTGTGAATCCCCAATCTCTTTTTGCTTCAAGGTTGCCGAGATAAAGTTTTTTTTCTTTTCCGGCAACAATATGTGCAATTCCTCTGGTGATTTTCCGTGTTACAAAGGTCACTCCACGCCTCGGGGATTCGTGATTAAAGAGAATCCCATTCGATGCAAACATGTCGTAGCCTTCGCGATAATTTCGGATCATCCAGTAAGAATAGACTTTCGCAGCTGCGTAAGGGCTTCGGGGATGAAAGGGTGTGGATTCGTTTTGAGGAGGAGGAGAGGCACCGAACATTTCACTGCTTGAAGCGTGGTAAATTCTTGTTTTAATGCCACTCCTTCTAATCGCTTCCAACAGCCTCGTCGTTCCCAGAGCTGTAATATTTCCTGTGTATTCGGGAAGATCGAAGCTGACCCGAACATGGCTCTGGGCTGCCAGATTATAGATCTCATTCGGTTTGATATTATAAATGATGTTAGTCAGCTGTTCTGAATCAGCCAGGTCGCCATAATGAAGGAACAACTTCGTCTTCGGAATGTGAGGATCCTTGTAAAGATGATCGAGCCGTTCCGTGTTAAAACTGCTAGATCGCCTTATAAGACCGTGAACTTCATAACCTTTGTGGAGAAGGAACTCCGTCAGGTAGGAGCCGTCCTGGCCAGTTATGCCGGTAATGAAAGCTTTTTTCATGTTTAGTCTATATTATCTGTCTATTCGTTTGGTCTTTTTTGTGTGCTTGTTCTTGGATTGTCTATCTGTTTGGTCATGTAAAAATGGAAAGGTTTCCTTTTTTATTCGGATGTTTAAGAACAGATTTTCTTGAGTGTTTCTCTCTGTGCATAGCTCTTCAGTTTTTGTTGAAAATAAAGAATTGACTTGAGAATCCCTTCACGTAATTCCACTTTCGGGGTCCAGCCAAGAATTTGCTGCGCTTTTGTGATGTCTGGTTTTCGCACCTTGGGGTCATCTTCCGGCAGAGGATCATGTACTATTCTCGACTGGCTTCCGATGATCTTCCGGATCACCTGGGCAAGTTCAAGTATTTTATACTCCCCTGGATTTCCAAGGTTCACCGGTCCGTTCTCCGTTGAAAAGAGAAGCCCTATGATCCCTTTGACAAGATCATCAATATAGCAGAAGCTCCGGGTTTGGGTCCCATCACCATAAATCGTCAGATCTTCTCCCTTCAGGGCTTGAAGGATGAAATTGGGAACCGCCCGGCCATCATCTAAACGCATTTTGGGACCATATGTGTTGAAAATACGAGCAATACGGGTATCAACCCCATGGTAGCGGTGATAGGCCATGGTCATAGCCTCTGCAAACCGCTTGGCCTCGTCATAAACCCCTCTGGGTCCAATAGGATTCACATTTCCCCAGTAATCCTCCTGCTGAGGATTAATCAATGGATCTCCATACACCTCGGATGTGGAAGCGAGGAGGAAGAGCGCTTTCTTTTCCTTGGCCAATCCTAACGCTTTATGGGTTCCCAGAGACCCAACCTTCAATGTTTGAATCGGATAATTAAGGTAATCAATGGGACTAGCGGGAGAAGCAAAGTGGAGAATGGCGTCGATCTTGCCTTCTACAAAAATGTAATTCGTGACGTCATGCTTGATGAAAGTAAATCTTTCGTTTCCCGCCAGATGGGCGATATTATCCAAGCTCCCTGTAAGAAGATTGTCAAGACATATAACCTCATGACCATCGGAAAGGAAACGGTCACCCAGTTGACTCCCGATAAATCCGGCTCCGCCAGTTATCAAAATCCTCAATCTTGCCCCCCTGTGGGCATATATTTGATTCCTATTGTCTTCATCTGGACAAAATCTTGATAATATTGAAATTAGAGATAGAACATTCTAAGTGAATATTTATTCAATCCAGAACTAATGGAATCATAATAGAGCCAAGCTACCGCCCATAGGCTTTTTGGCGCAATCACTCATTTTTCGATCTCTCTCGGAACCAACCGATTCCGAAAATCCTTACTTCACATCAACCACACAAAATCAACCGCACAGCATCCCTCACCCCTAATCCACCAGCTCGTTTTTGATGGCGTAGTAGGTGAGTTCGGCGCGCGACGCCATTTTCATCTTCTTCAGGATGTTGGCATTGTTGGTGCTGATGGTTTTAAGGCAAAGGTTAAGCGTCCCGGCGATTTCATTCAGTGTCTTGCCGGCGGCGATCAGGCACATGATCTCGTATTCCCGCGGGGTCAGAGCGGCGTGCCGGGGTTT
>JBDRSZ010000307.1:0-15676 GCA_043824415.1 bacterium
TTGCCGAAGGCGGTACAAAGAAAATGTTTTCAGCTTTGTATTCATCGCGATCTTCCGGGTCTGCTCCGACTAATTCGCCTTCGCCTTTTTGAAGTTTTTCATAGTGAGTTTCAAAAGCATCGGAAATGTATTTGAGAAAAATTAAGCCTAGCACAATGTGTTTATATTCAGCGGCGTCAATATTCTTTCTTAGCTTGTCCGCTAATTTCCATAACTGCTTTTCGATGGGTTCTTCTTTGTTGTTTTGAGCCATGTTTTTACTATTCCTCACTGTATTAAAGGAGATATATTTTCAAGTTGTATGGATATGGCATTATTCTTTAACATATAACCTAATATTTTACGGCTTAGATGCTTTTCCATATGCTTTGTATCTACAATTCTATTTTATAAATCAAGCGTAAAAATTGTCATCAATTTCAAATAAAAAATCCGAACCCTAAAGACACACTACACTTCTAAAGTCCGACTGTCATCATTCACTAACAATAATTTCCCACCCTTGTACTCCCTAAAAAGCCTCTCGCCTTTCCCATGAGAAAAGTCAGCCTGCTTTAGAATCAGGACATTATGTTCTGAAAAATGAAAATCCCTGTTTTGAACTTAGACTAATGATAAACGATTTTTTAAAATAAAGCAAGAGAAAAAATAGAATGAAAAAATAATGGGACTGCAACCCATGTTACGGTAATTTACAGTCCCTTAATTTTGTCGGGGCGCGGAGATTTTCCGCCTCAGGCGGCCAACCCAAATCAATAGCCAGGGATTTTCTGCGTGCTCGCCGCCAGCACTCGGGCAACCTTGGCCGCCGCCCGGCGCACGTCGTAACGCTTCAACACTGTCTCCCGTCCCGCTGTTCCCAACCGGTGGCGCAGTGCCGGATCGTTCAGCAACTCCCGCAGGTAATTTCGCCAATCCTTCAAGTGCTCGGCCAGAAATCCGTTCACCCCATGCTTGACAATTTCCTTGTGCACGCCCACTGGCGATGCCACGACTGGGATGCCGGCTGCCATGTATTGGAGCAGTTTCACGCCGCACTTACCGCGTTCCCACGCGTTGTCCGGTAATGGCGCGATCCCGATGCCGATACCGGCCAGCTCGTTCAACTCCCCTTCCAATGTCCATTGCTGGAAATCCGCGGCGAAACCTAGATTGGTCGAGTCGTCGGAGGCGATGACGCGCGGCGTGATCTTCAACTCTGCAAACATCGGCGCGAGCACCTTCAAATAGTGGAGTGTAGTCCGACTACCGATCCAGCCTACCACGTCGCTGTCCGCCGCGGGTGGATACTTCGCAGTGTCAATGCTACTTGGAACAATGGTGACGTTGCAATTGAACTGCCGCGCGTAATCGGCAAGGAACGCGTTGCCGGCGATGACGGCGGCGGCGCAGTGCATCACTTCCTGCACTTTACGTTCGTTGTGCAACCAGCGGAGAAGGGAGTTGCCGCCTTCCCGGGGCAGCCAGATTGCGTCGTCGAGGTCGAACACGAGCGGCTTGCGTGCGGCGATTCGGCGCTCGAAACCGGAGTACAAGCCAGGAAACACACCCTTCTGCACAAAGACCGTATCGAACTCATCCAGCCGTTGGAGATCGGCCTTGCGCTGCCGCCGCGTGGCGCGAAACGCCGCGCTCCGGGAACCGCTGCCGCGCAGGTAGATGTCCGTGTATGTCGCGGCATCGAGCGCGGGTGAAATTTTGGACTCGATGCCGTGCTCCTGCAGGTCCGGTAACAGTTGATACACCCGGTATCGGCTCGACGGCCCGAGTTCGCACGATTGCGGTAGAAAGAGGGCGCGCATGCTATTTCTCGACAATAAGGTCAAGTTCCTCGCCGCTGTCGGGATCGCGTTTCCAAGCGAACCATTCCGCCAGTTGCAACGCTTTGACGGACAGACGGGCAAAGGGATTGGAGGAACTACCTGGTCGGCGAAGCGCGCGACTGATCCGTAAGATTTTGTCGGCGTTTCGCAGTGTGGTGGTGAGTGTTATTTTTTCAAACCCAGCTTGTTGAGCAAGCCGGCGTAGGGATTGTGGTGTGAAGATTTGGAGATGGCGCGGCGGTTCCAAGCCGCGCCAGCAGTTCTGGAATTTCCGATGCCCCCAACTGTCGGCGTTGGGGGTGAGAACGATGAGCCGGCCACGGGGTTTAATCAGCCGGTGACATTCGCGCAGCAACTCGGCCGGGGCATGGACGTGTTCGATAACATGGCTCAGGATGATCGCCTCAAACGAATTCGAGGGCGCGGCGAGCGACTGCAACGTACCGGCATGCACGCGCAAGCCTTTCTGCCGGGCATTTTCGACGGCGACCGGGTCAAAGTCCACTCCTTCGGCGACCCAGCCAAGGTTCTGCATGAACTGGAGAATCTGACCATCGCCGCAACCGACATCCAGTACTCGTCCGTGTGGTAGTGCGCTGAGGTGATGTACGAGGAAATCCAAGCCTGAACGGCGGAATATGGCCAGATAGGCAAGCAGGCCGATCAATCGCTGCAGGCGGGAGACTGATTCACGGCTATAGCCGTACTTCGTAGCCATGTAGCCGGCTTTAACGAATTGCACAAGCTGCTGTCGACGGGAGGACTTACCAGTGTGGGTGAAATACGTTTTGTAGGTGTTGATGATGTCGTCCTCCAATGGCATAGGATCCAGCCAGAGTAAGCCGCAATCGGGATTTTCACAGGAGCGGAAACTCCAGATGCCAGGAACGCCGCAAAGGGTGTCGGTAACGCTTTCGTAGAGCCGTTGTCCTTGTTTTCCGCAAAGGCCGCAGTTTGGGGCAGGGCGAGTGCGGATGCTGTTCTTCTGGCTGTGTGTAGTCATCGGGCCAGTCTCCAAACTTCACAGGCGATAGTACCATATTCACGTTGACCTGCCAGCCAACGCAACACCGCGCCTATCTGGACCACGCTACGGAGCGCGGTCACGCGCCAGCCGGGGCTGTATTTTTGAAAGTAAGCAAATAGGCTCGCATAGCGATAGTGGAGACTGGCACGGGAGTCTGTCTTGCTGCTTTGGCCGCCGATATGCGTGATGACGGCGTCGTGGACAAAGAGTACTCCCCAGCCGACATCTTTCAGTCGACGACACAGATCAACTTCTTCGAAGTAAACGAAGAAGCGTTCATCCAGCGGCCCAACTTGCTCCAGTGTCGGTCGTCGCAACAGCAAGCACGAGCCCATCAGTTGATCCACTTCTCGTGTCTTGTCGAGTGGTCCGGCGGACATCCGGTAGCCCCTGAACCAGCCGCGGCTGCCAAACAGCGCACTCAATCGCAATTCGTCGCATACCAGCAACCACAGTGTCGGGAACGCCCGGCAGGAGAGTTGCAGCGTGCCGTCGGTGTTGAGGATCCGCGGGCCACACGCCCCGACGGTTGGGTAAGTGCGCATGACACGCAACAGAGTTTCAAGTGCTCGCGAATCGAGAAAAGCGTCGGGATTGAGCAGCAGCACGAATTCGCCATCCGACGCTTCTATACCCTGGTTGCAGGCGGCGGCGAAACCGCGGTTGGTGTTGTTGGCGATGAGCAAGATGGAAGGGAACTCGGTGCGCACCATCTCGGCGGTTCCATCGGCGGCGGCGTTGTCCACCACCACGACCTCACTCCCGGCTGGCAGTGAGCGCAAACATTCCCGCAATACCTCACGGCAGTTAAAGCTGACGATGATGGTGGCGACATCTCTCATTTGGATGCCTGTAACACGCATTCGTCTCCGTCGTCGGGGGCAAACGGTTGGCGGCTGGCCGCCCAGACTTGAAAGCACACAGCTCGCATGGTGCAGAACGGCCCTGTCCGCTGGCTGGCCAGCGCGGTGCCGACGACCCGCGCCGAAGTGGTTGTGATCGTTGGCGACAGAAATCCGGCGCGTTCCGCAAGCGTTCGCAACGTCGTCTTAGAGAACAAGTGCAGGTGGCGCGGCGGATCGAGCCCGCGCCAGTCCGCGCCAAACCGCCGGTGACCGTAGCTGGCGATGTTTGGGGTTGTCAACACGAGCCCGCCTCCGCTCCGCATCAGACGATGGCATTCGCGCAAAACGACCGCCGGATCGGGGACGTGTTCGATCACGTGATTCATGACAATCATATCATAACTACCGGTAAGCTTCTCAAGCGCTTCAAGATGAACCTTCAATCCGAACTTCTCGCGGGCAAGCGCGGCTGCCGTTGGATCAACCTCTTGGCCTGTCACATCCCAGCCGGCCTCTCGGAACCGAGCCAGTCGTTGTCCATTGCCACAACCGATTTCCAGTAATCGCCCCGGAGTCGTCTGGTCAAGGTACATCCACTCTAGACGGTGACGCTCCCGTCCGATGGGCGTGAGTTGGAGCAACCGTCGGTAAAGCTGCTGGGCGGGGCTGGGAGCATCGGGTTCGGCTTTGTGAGTGAAGTAATCACGGTAAGCAGCCTGCAAATCTGCTGGACCCGGTTGCGGGTCGAGCCATGCCAACCCGCAATCCTTACCCGGACAACGCTTCAACGTCCACGTACCCGGCGAGCCGCAGAGGCGGTCGCGGAGTTGATCGTATAGCACGACGCCCACGCGTCCGCAGAGCCTACAGGTTGGTTGAGGCAGCGCTATTGTGCCGTGTTTATCCTTGGCATTCACGTCTGCACCTTTCTACAGATACCTACTCACTTCGCCAGGGTGACCCTCTCTCACCACCTCAAACAGTCTATCCTGTTTTGTTCTGAAAATTCTCATTGCTGGCCCTTCTGCTCTGCGCCAAGGCTGTCGCTCCCTTTACCAGATTCGTCAGAAGCAAAGGCAATGATTCTGCACAAATGGCAACATATTTCAGTGGTTTAGGAACTCTTCCTTTCATTCTCCACCCTCTTACATACTCCTCATATTTAAATCCGCAACCATTAAAGAGGAGCGAAACCCCCATTCCGGTATTATGGTGTCTTTCAGATATCCAAGATTGATTTTTATCGGATTGGCAGTCTTTACAGTAATAGACCTGCTTTTCGCGAAAATGAGTCTTGGCCTTACCTTGCTTGATAATCTTGTTGCCACTGCAATGTTTACAGTTGACTTCCATGAGGGATTAAAAGTATAAACTATCCCCTCTTTGAAAATAACTGGATTTGAAGAATAAATCAAGGCTTTTTATCAACTATCAACTATCATCATTCTTGACATTGGAGGAGTACTATGTAGATGGTCTATTCGTATTGAGAAGTTGATCCTCAATTCTGGATTTATAACTATCTATCACAGAACACTATTGTCCAAAATAGAAAATAATTGATCCAATAAATCCAACAAGAACCGTTCAGGACTCATTGAGCCAATCAATGTGCGGATATAAAAAGGGCTGTAACCACTTCCCAGATCAGCAATTACAGCTCCTTACAACAGTCGGGGCGCGGAGATTTGAACTCCGGACCTCTTGACCCCCAGTCAAGCGCGCTAACCGGACTGCGCTACGCCCCGATTGTGACAAAAACACAGTTACAAAGTGCCGTATATGATAATGAAAACCATCTACAAAGTCAAGAATAAAGTCCACTCCATCTGTTTCATTTATCCAAAAATCATCCATTTTCAACTTGCTTTTTATCCCTCATTTTCTTAAACTATATAAGAAATCAATGGAGAAGCAACCATCGATGATTTATCCCGCGGTACCATTTATGATGATCTTGTGAATAGAAAGCCGGTCTTGTCTGACCGGCATTTTTTTAACATCGATCCAGAAATGAACACTCGAAGATAATGACAAACCATCGGAGGATGGAATGACTTCTAAAAAACTTATGACCATTGAAGACCGGTACGGCGCGCATAATTACAAACCTTTAGATGTTGTCTTGACTCGAGGAAAAGGCATCTGGGTCTGGGATGCCGAGGACCGTAAATATCTCGACTTTCTCAGCGCCTATTCCTCCGTGAATCAGGGACATTGTCATCCGCGCATCCTGAAGAAACTCAAACAACAGGCAGAGAGGCTCACCATCACATCAAGAGCGTTCCGCAACGACCAGCTCGGACTTTTCTGCAAGGAAGTGTGCGAGCTCACGGGCATGGAAATGATGCTCCCCATGAACAGCGGAGCGGAAGCCGTTGAGACAGCCATCAAAACAGTAAGGAAATGGGGATACACGGCCAAGGGCATCCAGATGGGGAAAGCAGAAATCATCGTATGCGAAGGCAATTTCCACGGCCGCACGACAACGATCGTCGGATTCTCCACGGAAGAGCTGTACAAAAAATACTTCGAGCCGTACACGCCGGGATTTAAGATCATTCCCTACGGCGATGCCAATGCCCTCCAAAAAGCCGTCACGAAGAACACGGTGGCGTTCCTTGTCGAACCCATCCAGGCCGAAGGCGGCGTGCTCATCCCCCCCGAAGGATACTTGAAAGAATGCGAGAACATCTGCCGGAAGAACAACGTCCTCCTCGCCTTGGACGAGATCCAGACCGGCCTGGGCCGCTGCGGAAAGCTATTCGCGTGCGAACACGAAAACGTCCGGCCTGACATCTTCATCTTAGGCAAAGCCATCTCAGGAGGATTCTACCCCGTCTCAGCCGTTGTTTCCAGTCGAAAAATCATGGGCGTTTTCACACCCGGCGAACACGGTTCGACGTTTGCAGGAAATCCATTGGCCTGCGCCGTCGCCCGCGAAGCACTCAAAGTCTTGGTGGAGGAAAAACTCGTCGAGAAATCCGAAGCGCTCGGACGTTATTTTGTCGAAAAACTACGGACGCTCCAAAGCCCGCATGTGAAAGAAATCCGAGGCAGGGGACTCCTCATCGGTGTCGAGTTGAAAAGAAAAGCCGGGGGCGCCCGCCGTTTCTGCGAAGCCCTGATGAAAAAAGGCCTCCTCTGCAAGGAGACCCACGAACACGTCATCCGCTTCGCGCCGCCCCTCGTTATCACGAAGAAAGACATCGACTGGGCGTTCGAGCGGATTAAAAAAGTATTGGAAACGTAATTTTTAATGTCATCCTCCCGGAAATTCCAAACTTTCGGGAGGATTTTATATTTTCCGCTGGACTATTTTCACTTCCTCTCGCTGCACACCTTCCTGAACAACCTGAGAAAATTGTCCCCCAGTATTTTCTTGATATCCCGCTCTTCGATGCCCCTGGCCATTAGCTCTTCGGTAATGTTGGACAGTTTCCCCGCGTTCTCCAGCCCCACCGGCGTGCTGCCGATGCCGTCAAAATCCGATCCCAATCCCACGTGATTGGCATTGCCCGTCACCTCGATGACATGCTCGATATGATCCACGACCGTCTTCACATTCACAGGATCGAGATTCTTCTTCAGCTCTTCAGCCCTCTTCGCGTATTCTTCGAAAGCTTTCTGTCTCTTCTTCGGATCGGCTTTCATCAACTCGCTGTAATCTGTGGGCAACCCGTATTTCTTTGCAATCTCGACACGGAGGGCTTGGTCCGTCTTATCGTATTCCGCATTCAAGAATCCGGGCGCAAAATTAATCCCGATGACGCCTCCGTTCTCCGCCAGCGCCTTGAGCATCTCGTCGCTCATGTTCCGATGATGATCGGCAAGCGCCCTGCAGCACGAGTGGGAAGCCACGATCGGATCCTTCGTCGTTCGGATGACATCCCAGAAAGTGCTGTCATGAGCGTGGGACACATCGATGATCATTCCGAGTTTGTTCATTTCTTTCACGACATTCTCGCCGAATTCCGTCAGCCCCTCCAATTCGGCTTTCTCATCACCCGATGCGTCCGCCCAGTCCGTGTGCGTCCAGTGCGTCAGCGTCATCAGCCGGACGCCGCTCCGATAGAATGACCGGAGCAGACTCAGGTCGTTCTGGATGGCATACCCGCCCTCGATACCAATGAGAATCCCGACTTTCCCGCTTCCCCGCAGCCTTCTAACATCCTCATATTGCTTCATCAGCGACAGATCTTCCGGGTTCTCATCGACGAATCGATGCACGCCGTCGATCTGCTTGAAAGCCTTTTCCGCGGCGCGGTATTTTTCAGTCTCGTTCGCCGGCGGACCCACGAAACAGGCAAACACCTGGAGATCGACAGCTCCCTTCTTCAACTTCGGAATATCGATGTGTCCCTTCTCGTTATCCTTGGTCAAATCCTCGCCATTTACATACCTCCCGATCGTGTCGCAGTGGAGATCGATGACGGCTGCATCTTTGTGCACGAACTGGACATGATGCTTCGGGTCGAGGAGATTCTGCTCCGTCGTCGAGAGAAACGTGAGGATGTCATAATGATATTGTGCAGCTAAAGCCAGCAGCTCAGGTTCGATAATGTTCGCCATATCCCCTGGATAATGGTACTCCGGATGCTCGTCGTCCAATTGACGCGTCAGGATATTTCCCGTCCTCAGACTGATGGCAGTGACGCCCTTGGGCAGGAACGCCGAATGATCCGATCCCCGATAATTCAGCCGATAACGGAGCCGTTCCTTCATCCCCTCGTCCATCCTTTCCTTGATGAGGTCGTAAAAATCGGAAAACTCCCACATCCCGCCCACATACAGGTCGGAGTCGCCGCAGCCCACCATATCCATATTCATATAAACAGCCGTTTTTTCCAGAGGATAAACGGGATGATTCGTGTAATACCTTGAGCCGACGAGCCCGAGCTCCTCGCCCGCCCACGAAGCGAAAACGATTGTCCGGTCGGGTTGAAAACCGCTCGCCTGGAACATCCGTGCGAGTTCGAGGATGACAGCCGCAGATCCGGCATTGTCATCCGCGCCGTTGTATACGAAACCGTCCATGCCGATTCCTAAATGATCGAGATGCCCGCCCACGATGATGTATTCCTCCTTCAGTTTCTCGTCCTTCCCCGGCAGAATTCCGATGACGTTCGGAGCGGTCAGGCTATCCACATGGGAATAATGCGCCTCCATTTCGACACTCACGTCAAGGGAGGTCGTGAATGATTTCTTCTCCCGAATCGTCTTGCTGACCAGATACCTCCAGCTTTGGTTGGAGAGGTAAAACACATCATCCAGGAAACTGGCATTGGCTGTCATCACGACAAAACCTTCGGGGCACGTCTCCTTCTTGATGCTGAGCCCTCTCCTGAACCGCCTATCCGAAGGATTTACATTCATCCAGATCGCGCCGCGGGCCCCTTTTTCCACAGCAGTCTTGATCTTCTTGTCCGCGTTCCATTCCTTCTTAACCTCCGCGCCCAGCGTATCGGGCACATCCGGAAGAAGGATGACGATCTTGCCCTTTACATCGATGTTCCGATAATCACTCCATCCTGACTCCTCTGAAACAATGCCATAACCCGCAAAAACAAGCCGGCCTTTTACTTTTCCTGAACCGGTCCCGCTGGTCGGCATATAATCCCGGCTCCTGCCGGCATAATACATTCTGCGCTGCGGAGCGGTCACCTCCAGCCGTATGGGCTGGTCATAATTGCTCCAATTTTTGAAAGTCACCTCCTGGAAATACGTCCCGTTCTCTCCGCCGGGGGTCAATCCCAACTCCTTCATCTTGGCGGCTACGTACTCAGCCGCTTTCCGGTATTCGGCAGTTCCCGACTTCCGGCCCTTGAAATCATCGGACGCGAGGTAGTTCACAGTCTCCCACGCCCTCTTCCCGTCGGGTTTGATCTGGGCATTGATAACGAAAGGGAGAGAAAGTAGGAGAATAAAAAAGACAGCAACGGACTTCTTCATGGCTCAGTTCCTTTCTGATTGTTTATATTAAGGTATACTCCATCCGACAAATCATGTTTCGTTAAGGTATGATATAATGACCTGTTTCACAACTGGAATAGTTACATTTAAGGAAATCGATACAACGTTAAAAGAGAACAGAATGCAGAAAAGGCGCATGGCCAATCCACCCAGAAGTTATATTAAACTGAATCTGGATTCAAGAGCACACCCAGGTTCCGTGAAATCAGATGATAATCATCCAACATGCCGATCATGCGAAGTTTCTGGATCGTCTCTTCGTCCAATTTCTCCCTCGGTACGTTCATTAAAAATAGATTCGTTTCCTCCTCGGTAAAATCGGTTGCTTTCTCGATACATTCTATGTACGGCTTATTCACTGGACAGATCATCTGGCATTCCATACATCCGATCAGGCAATGATGCCATGACGGATTCATCCAGCTTGGAAACTGGGCGTCCCGCTCGTTATAAAACGTCAAGCATCTCTCGGCGTACAGCAAGAATCGATCATCCGAAATCGCTCCGGTGGGACATTTTTTCAGACATGCCTTACAACGGGTGCATTCACTTAAAGTTTGAGGTTGAATCCACTCATCCGCTTCCAAGGGTGCGTCGGCGACGAATGCTACCGGCCGATGAAAGCTCCCCATGCCGTCGACGTAGGTGATATTATTCTTCCCATACTTCGCCAGGCCGCTCCGTACAAGCAAGAGCTTCTCGGGCAAGACGGCTTTCATCAGTCGGTATCCTTTCGGATGAAGAATCCTGACAATTTGATCGAAAACCTGTTGATCCGTATCAGTCCGATACGTAGGAGGAATGATAACCTCAACCGCCTGACCATATCTCGTGAAAACCACTTTTAGGATCGGCTGGAAAACGGTCACAATGATGATCGACCTCACTCCGGGCAGCGTTTCAGAAACCTCAAAATGATATTTAAGCAAACGTTCACGATAAAACCTCTCATCGAACATTCCCCTCGAATGCGCATGACGGATCTCACGTTTCAAATCCTGAATCCGATCGACAGAAACAATCCTTGTTTTGAAACCTAAATTATTCATCGCATCGATGATCTGCGACGACAGTGAATGTCCGCCGGTTTTCATAGCGTATTTACTCTTGGTCTCTTATCCGTTAAATTAAAGAAACGATCCAGAATCACAATGACAGTCTTCAATGTTTTCGTCGTTTATTTGAATTAAGCAACCAGGTAACGACGATATAAATGAGCATTGTCTGCGCCAGTATGGCCAGGCTTCCGATGAAAGACGCGGTCGGCAGAAACGTGGCGCCGATGCCGACACAAATACAGATCAGATATATCAAAACCACCGCCTGAGACTGGCTCATCCCCACATCGACCAATCGATGAGACAGATGTTGTTTATCCCCTCTATAAATGGGTTTGTGCTGCAGAATGCGAATAATCATGACGGAGAAAGTATCGTAGAGAGGCACGCTCAAAACGACAATAGGGAAAACGATCGGAACGAGAGAAGAACTCTCGGGAATCACGTAAGAAGTCGTAATGGCCAGTGTGCCGAAAAGATACCCGATGAATAAGCTTCCCGTATCTCCCATAAAGATTCTTGCAGGGGCGATGTTATACCTTAAAAATCCAAACACACTCCCTGACATGACCAAAAAAATAAGCGCTGAGAAGAATTGTCCTTGAGAAGCGGAGACTGCGAAAAAAAAGACGCCAATGATGCCGGCGATTCCGCACGACAGACCGTCCATGTTGTCTAAAAAGTTGAACGCGTTGCAAATGCCCACGATCCATACGATGGAAATAAGTATATTGAGCCAATCCGTGGGAAGGAAGCTTGTTCTCACCCCGCCGTATACAGCGATGATGGCCGCAAGGATCTGAAATACCAGTTTGATCTTCGCTGAAAACTCAACGCCCTTCTTGATGTCATCGATCAGCCCGACGATTGAAATCAAAGTAGCGCCGCCAAGAATGTAAACCAGCTTCGGCAGGACCGAATGCAGGCGCGGCAATTGTTTATACAACAAATGAAAATGTTCGATAACGAATCCACTCTTGCCGAACAATTGCAGGAAAATCAGTCCGCCGCCCACAGCAGCGATGAACGAAATATAGATCGCAAGTCCTCCAAGAAGAGGTGTCGCATTCGTATGTATTTTTCGCTTTCCGGGATGATCTTGAATATCAAGCCTTCTGGCGAACCGTATGGATAACGGAGTCAGGCACATGGAGATACAGAATGTTATCCCAAAACTGACGATGTAAATAAGAAGTGTCATCGATCTTCCGCCTTTATAATGAAATGAGAACAAACTTCAGACATACATAACCACTTTTCCATGCGCATTCCAGATTCATCCATAATGTCGATCGTATATTTCCGTATACAAATTCGACATGTCTCCTGCGAGCCTTTCCAAAGAAAACTTTTCTTTCACCATCATTCTCCCGTTCGCACCAAAACGACGACGAAGCTTCTGATCATTCAACAAAATCGTAATTTTTTCAGACATCGCAATCGGATCGTTTGACGGAACGAGAAAACCCGTCCTCCCATGCGAAACAACATCAACAACGCCACCAACATTTGTCGCCACGACTGGTCTGGCAGCCGCCATAGCTTCGATGAGCGAGACCGGTGTACCTTCATTGAGAGATGTCAATACAATAACATCCGATGCTGCATACACACGATCCACATTCAATTGCCATCCAACAAAACGGATGTATTCGGAAATGTGCATGGATTCTGCCTGACGGAGCAACGATTCCCGGCATTCTCCGTCTCCGACCACCAGGAAACGGATACCCGTTCCATACTCTTGAAGAAGCCGCTGGGCGACCTTGAGAAATAAAGTATGGTTTTTAATGGGCACCAACCTTCCGACGATGCTGACGACTTTATCTTTTTTCAGAATGTTGAAAAAGGATTTATCTCCGGGACTGCCGGCGTTCAAGTTTAATAAAGAATGGAGGTCGAGACCGAGTGGAATGATTGAAACCTGATGGGGCCTGGCGATCCTGTACTGCTCTGTCAGCTCCTGTTTTTGACCTGCGCTGATGGCTATAATTCGGCTCGAAAAATGGGACAGAAATCTTTCTATCAGGATAAAGACGTGTGATATAAACGAATTGAAATATCCGTGAAATACATGCCCATGAAACGTATGGATTCGGACGGGCACTCGAGTAACCACGGCTGCGATACGGCCTAAGGTCCCCGCCTTCGCCGTATGCGTATGTAAGATATCCGGTTTGAAGAGACGAATGATCTGTATCAATTTTCTTAATGCGATTAAGTCATCCCACCAATGAATATTTCTGGACAGTTGGGGAATAACAACGGGCTCGACACCGTACTGCTTTGCCAAATACGACATATCACCTTCGTTCTGATCGACAACTCCTGTCACCAGTCTGCTTCGGAAACGGCCAGTATTCAGTTCCGCTGTGAGTCGTACGGCTTGAATCGCAGGCCCGCCGATGTTCAGACGCGCGATGATTCGAATGATGGATACTGCTCCCTTCATTGATAATTTGTCATTTTTTTGATACGCGGAAAGGTACAAGTTCTCAAGGTTCTCCACCATCGAATTCAAGCTGAATTCATTGAGCGCCCTGCTTCTGGCATTTTGACCCATAAAACGTCTTTTTCTGGCATCCCCGCCAATATCCGCCAACGCCCGAGCAATCGCTTCCGGCGATATAAAGGGAATGAGGATCCCCTCCCGGCCGTGACGAATGCGTTCAGGAATACCGCAAACATTGCTCGCAACAGTGGGCAACCCGAATGCCATCGCTTCCAGGATAGACGGAAGAGCTTTTTTAACGGCGTCGGATTCCGGATGAAGTCTGTATATCGCTTATTTCCTATCGCAGCCATGACAGTATAGAGTACGCCCCTTTCCTCGAGGGACGGCAGGAATTGATAGACCCTGAACCGGCTTGAAGCCCCCAGCTCTGTGGTTTTAGTCAAGAACAGTATTTGCATTTGAATATCGTTTGATAACATATTCATCCGTTGCAGTCCATTGCCGGCCGCGTTCCGAAAAATCTCGCCGATATTGCTCCCAATGCAAACGATAAGGCAATCATAAGGAATGCGAATAGACTGACGATGAGTGAGGACTTAATGAGCCTGTACACGTGATCCTTGACGATGAAGCATTAGCCGACAGCATTTATTTGATTGCGAGAAATGATCCGTGCTGAAAGAACAAACCCGACGCTGATCCACAGCATGGTGGCCACCTCTGCATCCCCAAACAGCCAATCGAACATACCATTGGCGAGAAATCCGACCAATCCGCCGACAGAGCCCAGGACAATAGCATAGAAAGCACTGCTCCCAACGCGCTTCAGAACTTGAAATTCGATTTGAAAAACTCGGAATACAAGCCATAGAAAAGAACCCAATCCTAAAATTCCGAAGTTCATCAAAATCATGACAAAATTATTATGAAAATGGCCGATGGTGTATTCATCCGTCGATAAATCTGCATCAGGCGGCGCGTAGCTTCGATGTATTTCACCCAAATCGACCCATCCAAAACCCAAGATGGGCCTATCCAGAAACATGTCGATTGAATCGCGCCATTGGTTTATCCTGACGCGGGTGCTCGGTACATTCAAATCAAAAATACTCAATGCGCGTTTTCTAACAGACGAGGGTAGGATGAGACCGAAAATAAGCAGACAGATAAATAGGATAAAAACGAGGCGCTTGCTTTTAAACCAAAATAACAGGACGGCCGCAATGAGTACACCGACATACGAACCCCGGACGTACGAAAACATAAGATTGAACGCCTGAGGAATAAGTGCGAATGAGTACAGAATTCGTCTATTCCGTGAAAAGCCGAACAATGCCTGGGCAATCGTCATCACCATAAAGAACACGCTCAAAGCCCCCCATGTCATCGACGTGGAGTGTGTTGCCATCGACTTTTCTGTGATGCTCAAGACGAATAAAACGATGCCGACGATCGAAAACAGGGTGGCAAAGATGAGGAGAATATCCACGGCAAGAAACAGACGTTTCTCAGTCGTGAGCGTACCACAAAAAACATAGATAATACAAACGAGAAGAACACTCCTTAAATTATAAAAACTTTCCATCGGGCGTACTGAGAATGCCGAAGACAGCAGGCAAATAGCAATAAAGACTGTAATCTGGATTTCCAATCCGGATTGGAATATTTGCTTGTTCCTCGTATCGATGATGTGGATAAGCCAGAATGCAAGAGCGAGTCCAAGGCTGATTTGGCTGCCGGCAATAGTGAAGACGGAAGTCGCACAAAAAATGACGACACAGACGAACGCCATCTTGCCTGAAATCATCGTATTTTTAATAGGATGCATCTTCATAGATCGCCATCATTCATGTTTTCAAGTCAGTTTTATTCCGGTGAAAGATTCTGTTTTTGAAACCATTCACACGTTCTGTGGAGCCCTTCTTTAACGGATACCCATGCCCGATACCCCAACAGTCTCCTCGCATTCTCTATGTCTGCGTAAGAATGAGGAATATCCCCCAGTCTTTCTTTCTCGTGGATAATTTTAATGTTTGCTATCTTGGAATCAAATTTTGAAAGATACGTATTGAGAATATTCGCCAATTCCTTGATGGCTGTTCTTTCACCCCCGGCAATATTATAGACTTTATTGATCGCTTCTTCTTTTTCTGCGACCATCGCGAGCTGGTTTGCGTGAACGATATTTTCAACGTACGTAAAATCACGCGTAAAAGAGCCGTCGCCATAGATGACGGGATGATCGTATTTCAACAAACCCGTAATAAATCTTGGAATGACTGCCGCGTACGGACCGTTTGGATCTTGGCGAGGACCAAACACATTAAAATACCTTAAGCCTATCGTCTGAATCCCGTATAACATCGAGAATACGCTTGCATACAATTCATTCGCACGCTTGCTGACAGCGTACGGAGAGATTGGATTGCCCAGTCTGTCTTCTTGTTTTGGAAGTTCAGGATGATCTCCGTAAATGGACGAGCTCGTCGCAAAAA
>JBDRSZ010000308.1:0-3259 GCA_043824415.1 bacterium
ATTGAAATCTTATTATTCCGGATGAGCCCTTCGACTTTTTTCATGTTTTCTTTTCTTAGCAATAAATCCCTGACAGCCTTCGAGAGGATGAGCAGCTTAATCGATATGTACTGGCTATGGAAATATTCACCGAGCATCCCCGTTTTAATGTAGGGTTAGGCTTAATGTAGGGTTGTGTATGATTTTTACATAAAATCTTACGAGGATAGAAATACAAGGGGAGTTTATTGAGAATACATACACAACCATACACAAACCCAAAACTATTCACTGACAACCTCTTCTAGACTAATTCCCTGATAATAATATCCATCACTAATTCTGTACTTTTCAAAGTCCCTTTCTGAGAGAGCGCGTCCGAATGCTGTTGAGGTTATAGGCCGTTCGCCAGCAGATTCTGCCCACCCCTTGTATCTCGAATAGAGTGTGGATGACTTCGTCTTCGATCCAACTTTTTTGATGGTGCAATCATTCAAGAATTGTCCAAGTGAATCGGATTCGGCTCGATATCCTTCTGTGGCCTTCCTGACCTCTTCCGGAATTCCAAGGCCATCACGTTGCCATCGTAGACACCCCTCGATTGCCCAATTGAGAATGCCAGGAAGTTCAGCCTTCAGCTTTTCGGAAAGAGATTTGTCTTGTTCCTCGTCTCTAAAAATTCTTTTGAATGGAATGAGTCTGATCCGTCTCCATATTGCGTGATCTGTCCCTTTGATCTGGGGTTTGTGATTTGTCCCGATCCATATTTTGAACTCCGCAAAAAACTCATCATACTCTGAATACAAATATCGGGCGATCATCTTGTCTCCTCCTGTCATTCCTTTCACAAGAGATTCAGCCAGGCGGCTTCCCTCTTCCACTTCGAGAGCTGTCACAAGCCGGCTTCTTTTTAATCGGGCAATATCGTTACTAATTCCGAAATAACGTTTTACCAGGAGTGTATCCGAAGGTGTTTGCCGCGCATAATCTCCTAATAGTAGGTGTAGAATCGAAAGCAAAGTGCTCTTTCCGTTGGCGCCGCGTCCACAGAGGATGAAAAGACATTGTTCCCGATTATCCCCTGTCAGGCTATAGCCAACAGCGCTCTTGAGAAATTTGATCAAGCTTTGGTTTTCATCAAAAATCTCCTCGAGAAACTTTTCCCACTGAGGACTTTTTGCCTCCTGATCAAATTCAACCGGAGCAAGCTTTGTGATTAGGTCCTCTGGATTATGTTGGCAGAGCTGGCCGGTCCTGAGATCAACAGTCCCATTTTGAACATTCAACAGCCAAGGATCGACGTCAAGGTCGTCAAGTAGCACTGGAATCCTTGGCTCGGACTCAGCCAAAGAAATCATGGCATGGATTTTCTGGACTGATTCAGAGCGCATAGCGAACCGAGCCAATTCCTTTCGAGCGTCCTTATCATTTAATCGAGTGGCTTCGGTATATATTCCACGAGGCACCTCTTTTGCTCGGCGTTCAATCACTCCGGATTCATCTAACTCCCACCGATACCCGCTGTAAAAAAGCCACCGTTTCCTCTGGTGACAGAACCGGATTTCATGGCCGAACTTCCGAACGAGTCGTCGTGCGTTTCCAAGATCTGATAAGCCTTCGTCATCTCCCTCTTTGCCCGATTTATAGTAATCCGTATTGTCCACGACCTGCCAGAGCTTTTGTATCTGGAGTTTGGAATTCTCGAATTTCTGAAGCCAATCGGAAATATCTTCTTTTCCCTTTAGACCAGGAAGTCGAATTATTTTGATTTTGTCGGTGACAATAGATAATTCCTCTGCCCGATCTTCTGGAATGTCACCGGCGTCATGATCGTAACAGATGAAAACCTCTTTTCCCTTGAAATGCTTATTGAAGGAAGGCTCCCACTCCTTCATCCCGAACGGAGCAGTTGTGGCAGGAATACCCAGATGCCGAAGTGTATTCACATCCTTTTCGCCTTCAACCAAGAAAATTGACCGTGATTTAATTAAGACCGGAAGATTAAAGAGGATTTTTTCTATACCCTCCTCCCTCAGTTTAATAATTTTCCAAGATCCGTTAACTTTCTTAACCGGCCGAAAAGCTTTTGGAATATATCTGGCAATATTCAATCCAGAAGGTTTCCCGGATTCGTCAAGATATTCGTAAACCTCCAGAAGCTTTTTTGGCAGGGAATTGCCATTGCCTAGGCCGTAGATCTCAGAAAGTTTCTTGTTTGCATCAGGATTAGAAATGCCATATTTTTTCGCTGTATAGGTGACAATGTTCCCCCCCATTTCACAGCTATGACAAAACCACACCCACGATCCATCTTTCTGATTCACAGACATACTCGGTGTTTTGTCGGAATGAAACGGACAAAGAGTCATGCTTTCATTGAAGGTATGACCTTCCTTTTCTGTAAGGTGAACCCTGAGATCTAGACTTTTAAGATCCTCAATTGTATCGCCCACTTCTTCCCTCACGATGCTACATCCATGATTTCAATGTTGAATCTGATATGCTTTCCGAGGCGCAGACCATCGCTTGCTTGGAGTTGACCCCTGGCAGCAAGCCTTTGCATGGTTTTTGGGCGGATTTTAAAGTTTTCTGCTAATTCTGCGATTGTCAGCCAGCAACGATGCATTTCTTTAGCTTTCCGGGAAGATTTTCTGGAGATTGCACCTGAGAGAAGATGCAATTTTTACTTTAGTTGCTTCACTCGGTTTATACCCATGCTCTATTAAATATAAAAGGGATAGGCTTACCCCGGATTTGACTGCGACGTCAAAAGCGCGAAGGTTTTTTTGTTTTCTCACTTCCCGTAACTTGTTCGTCATTCTTATCTCCTGAGTTTTTGACCTAGTACTAATTTTAAATTACAATATATATATGAGTCAGTACCTAAATCCTGGGGGGATTTCTCTGACACGTCGAGCTGTCGAAAAAAAAGCCGGACAACTTCAGCGTTCATACATGAAAAGAATGAAGAAACACTCAGGACGTCGACCTGATAAAGAGCTTTTTATACTGACCGCTGCATATTTTTTATTTAAGAAAAAATATCCCGAAAGAAAGATACTCTTTGGCATTCACCTTCCAAGGGAATGGAGTCTCCTTGACTGGATAAATAAAAATTTTAGCGAGCATTACATAGCGGATTGGAAGAATCTTTATAAATGGATAGGGACGAGACCTTATAAGGAAATGATGTGGGAAGAAACCTGGCAGAATTTTCATACAGCTCAGAAGATTTCAGATCGTGGGGAAAATGAAGGAAAAATGAGTCCACGAGAAATAA
>JBDRSZ010000309.1:0-5695 GCA_043824415.1 bacterium
TACTCCTCGTTATGAGTAATTTTTTTTAAATGACTGCCATCAGGATTAACTATAAATATTTCGTAACAAGAATACTCAAATCCCACGAATGCAATTTTCGAACCGTCCGGAGACCAATGGGGATCAGATTCTTTCACTGAATTATCAGTAAGGCGTTTATTATTTTGCCCATCAGAATCCATTATATAGATTTTTGGATAGCCGTCTTTATTTGAAACATAGACTATCCTTGATCCATCCGGAGACCAACACGGGCTATGTGAATTTGCCCACCATTCATTGGTGAGTCTCTGTAAAATTGTTCCGCTCACATTGGTCACATAAATCTCAAAATATAAATCCCTATTAGTTGAAAAAACTATTTTTGACCCGTCAGGCGACCAGGCATGGGTCTGCTCGAATCCCCATTCTTTGTTTAGCTGAAACAAGTTGGTGCCGTAATCATCCATAACACAAATTTTACCGTCACGTCTGAAAGCTATCTGGTATGGCCTAATAATTTCATAAGCTACCGGATTTCTTATACAGAACAAATAAGAAAATAATGGAACAAGTAACAAAACGCCAATGTGCCTTTTAAAACACATTATTTACTCATATGAAATTCTTATTATCGTCATCAGAAAAACTATATCGTTTCGCCCCCCTCTTCCACTCTCGACAGAACCGACTGAAGCTCTCTCTGTAATTTCTGGGCCTTGGCCAAGGCTTCCAAAAGTTTATCCTCCGTTTCTTCTTCTCCTTGTGGCCGAATGTCCCACGCTTGCTTCAGTGCGATAAAAGTTTGATCCGCTTTTTTGAGAAGAAATGTCAACACCTCTTCCCGCGAAGGGATTCGATTCCTCAACATCACCCTCGGCCCCATGATAAATCCGTCTTTCTCTTTATCCTCGTCGAGTAAAATCTCCTTCTGCGGATTGGCAATGCTAAAATTCTTCTCCTTAAAAACGCGGAAACGCTCATCGTGCTTCATCTTTTCGATCAGCTGCTCCATCGCCGATTCAGTTTTCGGACCCCCGTCCTGAAGCATCTTCCAAATCCATTCGACCGGAACGATGAAGGATTCCGCATCTTGCAAAAGAATCTCGATTCGATCCAAGATCGTGTCGATCTTATTTGCTGTGTGACCAGTCATCGGCCTGCTTATAGAATCTGCTCCAAAAAAGAAACCGTGATCCGACTTCCCGCGTCTCTGATCTTCTCAAAAACAGCCTTCACGCGAGATTCGCCTTGAATGATCTCCGTGAGTTCGTCCACGGTATTCTCGGTTAAAAATATTTGAAGAAACCTGGTCCGTCGACTCGCATCTCGAAATAGAGATACTGTAAAACCCCTGCTGTCCCAAAAACCTTTCAATGCCTCGATATCTTTGACAAGAGCAATCTGCGTCTCATAATCCAATTCAAAGGAAATCGTAATGAGATTCATAATTAAAATAGTAATAAAAAAAGGAGAGAAATCAAAGAAAAAACGTGTGTGATCAGGTTAGAAAATGGAAACTCATGGAATAGTTTGAATCGCTTCACATACTCGAACAACCTTTCTGAAAAAGACGCATCGCTTTGTCAAGGGCGTCGTTCAGTCCTGAAATTTTTTGACCGCTGCCCCGGGCCATCGCCGAACTTCCGCCCCCCTTTCCTTCGATCTCCTCACAAGCCGTTTCCAGCAGTTTCGTCATGTCCGCATCTACGTTTGCCGACTTCCCAAAATAGAGATACGCTCTGTCCGTTTTTAAACCGATCAAGGCGACGACGTGCTCGGATCGGATAAGTCTTTTCACCAATTCCTGTACCTCGTCTGGATCGCGATCCTCAAACGATATCCGAACCACCCTGATGCAACCGATGTTTTCGGCTTCTTCAACCAAACGTCCAACCTCATACCCCAGCAATTCCTCCCGCAAAGAACGGATTTTCTTGGAAACCGATTTGACCTCGTCTTTCCATCGATTCAGACTCGAAAGGACATCCTCCTGTCCGGCTGTCATCATCCGACAGACCTCGCCCAGGATGTCTGTTTTGTCTTGATAATCTTTCAATGCTCTTCCTCCGCATCGAAACGTCACCCTCGTCCCCCCTTTGTACCGCTCCATGCGGACCACTTTAACGATCCCCACTTCTCCCGTCTTACGCACATGCGTCCCGCAGCAGGCGATGCGGTCGAATCCTTCGATTTCTACGACACGCACGGTCCCTGTCTTTTTCGGAGGTTTGCGCAAGGGCAATGAACCCTCACTCTCATGCGTCACTTGCCCAATGTGGACATCTCTGTTGTCAAAAATAACGCCGTTGGCTATCCGTTCCGTCCTGCGCACATCGTCGTCGGAGATGTCCGCTTTATCTAAATCGATCGTTGCGTAATCTGCTCCCAGATGGAATCCTACGGTCATCGCTTCGATCGAGCGGAGAAGGGACTGAGAAAGAATGTGCTGACCCGTATGCTGCTGCATATGATCAAACCGCCGATCCCAATCGATTTTCCCGGAAATCTTCTCTTGAGTCCCAATCTCTCCATTCACCACGTGAAGGATGATCCCTTCCTCTTCTACAACATCGACGACCTCAGCGCCGCCTAAAAATCCTTTGTCGGCAGGTTGGCCCCCCGAAGCCGGATAAAAAAGCGTCCGATCCAAAACGACTGTCTGCATTCCTCGCACATCGCTCTTCGATAAAACAGTCGCCTCGAATCCTTTCTGATAAGCGTCCTCATCGAAAAGGCGCTCGGTCATCCCGTGCTTCATTCGGAATACTCCCGAAGAATCGCCGCAACCTCCTCCGGAGAACGGTAGCCCTCGAAACGATGTTTCTCCCGCCCCGAAGCATCGAAAAGGATGACGGTTGGCATTCCGATGACGCCGTATTGACTCTGATATGCCCTCGACCGGTCATCGTTCTTTGTCAAATCCAGCTTGACGAGAATGAACCCTTCCAACACGGAACGTACCGATGCATCGGGCCAGGTCTTCTCGTCGAACTCCTTGCAGGCTGTGCACCACTCCGCATAAAAGTCCATCAGAACCGGCTTGCCCGTCATCTTGGCCCGCCGGAATCCTTCTGTGTCTGTGGCAATCCACATTGTACTTTCTGTTGACAAGGATTTCCCTTCGACTGAAAAAGGGGTGTCCACGCCGAGCAGTCCAGCCATCCCAAAAAATGTGAGACTCGCACCCGCGAAAATGGCCAGCAGTCCGACCGCTTTTCCGATTTTCCTCCGACGGCCCGCCTCCATGCCCATAGGCGTGAAAGCGCCGATGAAAGTGCCAAAAAAGATAAAGAATGCAGACCAGATCAAAAAATAGACCGGCTGTGAAAAAAGCGGCTTGAGAAAAACGATGGCCAGGATCACGAGGAGAATGCCAAAACCCCTTTCTACAAATTCCATCCAACCGCCCGATTTAGGCAGATTCTTAAGAACGCCCGAGAAAGTGCCGATGAGGATGAAGAGCAAGCCCAAGCCCAAGGCGAACGAGAAGAGAAGACCGATTCCCAGCATCACAGAACCCGACTTTGCCACCCACGTCAAAATGACGACAAGAATCGGACTGATGCAGGGCGACACGATGAAGCCGGCCAACAGTCCCGTCAACAATGCCCCGAGAATACCGCTTCGCTTCCTCCCCCGAAGTTTCGACGCCAGCGCAGACGGCATCTGCAGAACGAAAACGCCGAGCATCGAAAGTCCCATCATAAAAAATATCGAAGCGATGAGAATGAGAACCACAGGATGTCTGGCGTACGCGCCGAACAGCCCTCCTGTTTTTGCCGCGATCAGGCCCAACCCGGAAAACGTGAAGGATATCCCCAAGACATAAACAAGAGAGAGGACGAAGCCCCGCATTCTGCTTCCTGTCGCTTGAGCCCCGATGACCGCAATCGTGATGGGAATCATCGGATAAACGCAGGGAGTCAAACTCGTCAGTATTCCGCCGAGGAACACGATGAGAAAAGCAATGACCGACCCGCGTTCCAATGCGTTAGAGAGTCGTCCTGCGATTCCATGTTCTTCCTCGACGTTCGCCTGTCCTTCATTTGACGCAGAGAGGACGATAAATTCCGCTGCGACTGTTCGAATCTCCGGAGGATAGCAGACGCCGCTCTTTTCATCGCATGGCTGGATTTTTACTCGAGCTGTAATCGAATGCCTTCCTTCCATGACTTTCTTCGATACGGTGAAAGGAACCGAAACGCTCACTTTTCCGCGATAAAAAGATCCGAATGAATCCTCCTCTCCTTCCGGATATGCGATACTCCGAAAATCAATCCCGTCCGTCGGGTCGGGCAATATTTCGAAAAGACCGCTCTTCGCATCGCTGATGTGATACCCATCCACGATCTCACAGAGGATCACCAATTCGCTCCAATTCCCGTTCCGTACATTCATCGGCTTAACTTCAGCCGTTAACCGGACCGGATCTTTCTCCTGTGCTCCGAGAAGGCTTGCAGCAGAAAATGCCACTGCCCAGAGGACTGCGAATCGTCTCAACACAAAATCTCCCATATAAGCAATCGACCGATTTGATAAAGGGCGAATCCGCCATTCGCCCTTTATACTCCAAAGATACCTTTATTCAAAAATATGCTCGCAACCGAAAAATATGGAATGAACTACCCCGCCGCAAATAGCGGGGTATTAAAAATATTGAACACTCCAAGGGGCGGGGAATTAAATCCTTGCCCGCCTTTGGCGGGATTAAAACTCTGCCCCCAACGTAAAGTAGTGGATTGGTTTACTCGTCCTGTCAAAATCTGTCCCCCAGGCCATATCGTACTTTAAGAGAAAAAATCCCATGTTCAATCTCGCTCCAAAACCGAATCCGGCTTTTAAATCATTCAATTTGAATCCGGTGGAACCGGAACCGAAGGGTTGCCATCGTTTGTCGTCATCCCACGCAGAACCCACATCCATAAAGACAGATCCGCGGATGTTCTGAAATCCGAAGGGCAGCGGCCAGCCTAAAATAAGATACCGGATAAGAGGGAAGCGGAACTCCAGGTTGGTCAACACAAAACGCGACCCGATCATCTCGTAGTACAGAAATCCTCTGAGGGGCGTCTCAAAGCTCGAGAAGTAGAACATGTCTGCACTCCAATAGTCTCTTGAAATCTCGCTGTATCTGTAGTTGAGCCAACCCATCATGCCTCCCAGGAGAAACCGCTGCGGATTTCTGCCTCCCGAAACGCCTCCGGCCAAACGGACGACAAAAGAGTAATCTCTCTTAATCCGTAAATATTTTCTCCAATCGCCGCGCGCCGTCCAAAAATCGAGTCCATTCGCCTTACTGACGGAAGGACTGTAGGCCACTGAGAAATTCGACTGTCCTCCGTTCATGGGCCCGGTCATTCCCCAGATGACCGTGTCGGTTTTATATCCCAAGTTGAACAGAAGAATTCGTCGCCTGTATAAGTTGCCCAAATCCTGCATATCTGTGATTCCGTAGTAATAATAGGCGTAGGGATCAATCGCTCCATAATCCCTGTTAATTCCAATGCCAGTGATCCCAAATTCCGCTCTTCGGAAACGGTCAAAAGGCCTGGAAAGAAACAAGATAAATCCGAAATTCCTGTCTCTCACATAACCAGGATACAAAAGGTACCCATCCGTATAGTACGTATAATACAGGTACGAATAATGAAAGATCGCCGCTCCGAAATCCGTTCTTTTGGGAAGGTACATATACGATAATTGAAAATTAGAG
>JBDRSZ010000310.1:0-2784 GCA_043824415.1 bacterium
ACTCTCATTTTTTCTGTACTATCCTTCATATCGTGTAGGCAAAAAAACTGCGACTACTCCATCTCCTTCCCTCAACCTGAAATATTTCTTAAAAAATCGGATGGCAGAGGCTGCCCTGTATTTGAAGCGACCGACGGAATCCAGGCTCTGCAGATGTTGGATCAGCTGTCTATATATCTGGCCGTCGTGGATTTGTTCCTTCCCGGCAAGGATGGCATCGAGATCGCGAAGGAGATCGGCCGGAAGAGTCCGATGACACATCTTCTCCTCCTCACAGTCTACGGGGACCACGAGCGTGCCCTCGAGGCCCGGCGAATTTTCGGATCGAATTTTTTCAATAAAAAACAAGTGAGCGACCACCTTGTGAATCGTGTTCAAGAAATTTTAGGGGAAAGGAATCTCATCGATGAAGCATAGCCTCCGCGTCAAACACTGTTCAGCCGCAGCCATTATTGTTTTAACGTGCGCCATTTCAGGTCATACGAGTCAGGAACGTTTGACCTATGTGGGAATAAACATATCCGTTCCGAAGAAAATTGAACCATTCTTGAAGGAGGATACAGACAGGAAGTCTATACAGAAATCCCTGCCCTCCTCTCAACAAACCATCGTGGCCCTGAACGACGGATTTCTTGAGAATATGATCAATCCTCAAGAATTTGACATAGACGGCAATGGAATCGTCGATCCCAACGGGGCGACAGATTATTTCTTGGTCCTATTCGAGCCTTCGGATATCGCTGCATACGGTCTCCAATTCCCTCTCAAGATCACGGGCGTGCGATTCTACAACAACTGCAGTACGACCGTGTGGCCGGAGATACTCGTCTGTCCGGCCACGGGCACGCGTCAGAGTTTCACAATAAATCCATCGAATTTTTTCATCAAGGCTTTGAAGTCACAGGACCCACGCTCGGTTATACCGTCGTGAATTTTCCGTCCCCGCCGACGGTGTCTCAGAGTACCCTGATGGTCGTGCTCATTCGGTTTCCTCAGAGCGCTCAGTACACGGGCATGGGAGCCGGTGGGGGGCCGGCTGTTGGATTCGATTCCGACGGGACAGACAATCCGTCTTACCCGCCATCGGGCATCGCCGCCCGGAATGGCAGCGCATTCGTGACCGTGGACGGCCAGTACATCTACCGCATCATCAGTACAAACGACGATCAGCCCGTGAACCTCGTCATCGACCTGCTGGCGGAACCCGCAGCAACGACTTCATTCCCCCTCCCCGCCGGTGCCTCGGCCTGGTGGCCCGGGGACGGGAATGCGAACGATATCATAAGCGGTCATAACGGGACAATGCGAAACGGAGCGTCTTACGCTGTGGGAAAAGTCGGCCAGGCTTTTAGTTTGGACGGTGTGGACGATTATATTCGTATCGCAGACAGCGCGGAACTCGACCCATCCTCGCAAACGGGCTTCACCGTCGAGGCATGGGCTCTCACGCATGTAACGGATGGAGAAAGAACCGTTTTGGGCAAGGGTGATCCTTACCTGGAGCAATACGTCATCGAAATGTTTTACGGCAACTGGAGAGCCTTCGTAAGAAATGTGGATGCCACACCGTTCCAAGTCGTCGGTCCGACAATTGAAGCGGAACGCTACTATCACTTTGCCCTCACGTGGAACGGACAGGCCATTCAATTCTTCGTAAACGGACAATCTATGGGAACAGAGAGCGTGAGTTCCATCAGGTCGTCTGAATCTTTTCTCGGCATCGGAGGGCGGGCCGGTTTCACCAGTGGGACGACGATCTTCCATTTTGACGGCATTATCGATGAAATCACGACATACAACCGCGCACTGTCTGCCGAAGAGGTACGCGGAATTTTTAACGCAGACAGTTTTGGAAAATCGCAAAGCACGCCAGACATCGATGTGTTACCGACAAGTCTGGATTTTGGAGACGTGACCGTAGGACAGAGCAAGAACCTTGAGGTTACGGTACGCAATCTGGGGAACGCCCAGCTCGACGTCAGTGGCATGACGAGTACGGATGCGCAGTTTTCTGTTGTATCCTCCGCCTCTTTCAGCGTTTCTGCAGGCGGTCAGCAACAGGTGACGGTGCGATTCACGCCCTCGTCTGCCGGGATGAAGACAGACACACTGTCGATTGCGAGCAACGATCCGGATGAATCACAGGTCACTGTCACTCTGAGCGGCAACGGCATTCAACCCAAAGTGGCTACGTCAACATTGAATCCTCCATCGGGAACATACACAACAACCCAGAACGTGATCATCTCCTGTGCCACAATAGGAGCAACAATCCGGTACACAACCAATGGTGCCGATCCCACTGAATCAGATCCGACGTATACAGCACCGGTTCCGATCTCGTCCACAACGACGCTCAAAGCCAGAGCCTTTTTAACCGGCTGGCTACCCAGCGCCGTGGCCGACGGAACCTATATTATTCAGGATACGGGTATTCTTACAAGCAGTGATCCACCAGCCGAGTTTGCACTCCATCAGAACTATCCCAATCCATTCAACCCGGAAACGAGCATCGCATATTCAGTAAAGGAACCCGGACGCGTCCTCCTGAAAGTCTTCGACCTGCTCGGACGTGAAGTCGCGACACTCGTCGATGAAGACCAGCGGGCCGGTCACTACAATGTCAGATTCAACGCAAGCGGACTGGCATCGGGAATTTATGTATACCGCATTCGGATGAAGGATTTTGTGGACGTGAAGAAAATGGTTGTTCTGGAATAAAGAATATTTTTCATATATTGAGGGATAAGATACAGGTATAGATTTATATTCGACAGACCCAAA
>JBDRSZ010000311.1:0-9958 GCA_043824415.1 bacterium
GTATATCCAGCACACCAACGACCTTCTCGCCACTCTTGATAGGTACCGAGAGTTCTGACTTTGTTTCCCCTCCCGCCTTGCTCACGTAATGAGGGTCCTTGCTCACATCACCGCTGAATTGAGTTTCGCCGTTCGCTGCCGCGTACCCTATCATCCCTTCTCCGATGGCAAGCCAGAGACCCTCGGGAAAGATATCGGTGTAGCTACCCGCGGCGGACTGCAAAGTCAGTCGCCCTGCCTCCTCGTCACACAACAACAGCCCCACGGTATAGTAATTAAAGGCGTCTTGCACAGCGGTCACGATTTCAGACAAAAGTGCCTCTAGTTTCAACTCTCCGCTCACCCGCTGACCCACTTCATAGATCAAGGCTGCTTGACCCGCCCGACGCTGTATTTCCTTTTCCGCCTGCTTACGCTCAGTGATCTCCTGCTGCGCTTGTTCGTACAACCGCGCGTTCTGGATAGCCGTGGCCAGCTGCATGCTCATAGTTTCCATCGCCTCCACGTCAATGGCATCGAATGCGTCCGGCTTGTCGCTCTGAATATCCAGCACCCCGATGACCTCCTCCCCCGTCTTGATGGGCACGACGAGCTCCGACTTCGTGCTCTCATCGGCCACTCTGAGATAATGAGGATCCTCGCTCACGTCGCCGCTGACCTGCGTCTCGCCGCTCCGAACCGCAAAACCGGACATTCCCTCCTCTATCGAAATCGAAAAGTTTTCGGAAAAAACATACGCATACTCACCCGACACGGCCTTCAGGTTCAAACGCGCGCCTTTCTCATCCAGAAGATCGAGTGCGACGCTGGGGTAATTGAAAGCTTTTTGAATCGTCGTGACGATTTCGGACAGGAGTGCATCCAGCTTTAGCTCACGACTCACATGCCGGCCCACATTATAAATCAACTCAGCCTGACCCGCCCGACGCTGTATTTCCTTTTCCGCCTGCTTACGCTCAGTGATCTCCTGCTGCGCTTGTTCGTACAACCGCGCGTTCTGGATAGCCGTTGCCAGCTGCATGCTCATAGTTTCCATCGCCTCCAAGTCGATGGCGTCGAAAGCGTCTAATTTCTCGCTCTGGATATCCAGCACGCCGATCATCTCTTCTCCCTTTTTGATGGGCACGGCAAGTTCCGACTTCGTTTCTTCATCCGCATCTCTGACGTAATGGGGATCCTGGTTCACGTCGCCGCTGACCTGCGTTTCGCCGCTCTGAACCGCAAAACCCGTCATTCCCTCTCCCAACGCATGAGAAAGGTCTTTGGGGAAAATGTCCGCATAAGCACCTGCGATTGCCTGAAGATGCAACCGTTGATCTTTCTCGTCCAACAGCAGGAGTCCTACACTGGGGTAATTGAAAGTTATTTGGATCGCATTGACGATTTCGGACAGGAGCGTATCTAATTTCAATTCGCCGCTCACGCGCCGACCCACTTCATAGATCAGAGCCGCATGAGCCGCTCTTCGTTGTCTCTCCTTCTCAATCCGCTCACGTACGGCGACTTCTTTGCTCAGTCCTTCGTACGCTTCCCTCAACTCAACCGTACGTCGCTCCACTCGCAGCTCAAGCTCTTTCGCCCTCGATCTGATAGAGTGTGTCCGCGCCTGGTAAGCAGTCACGATCAAAACAGACACGAGAAGAATACACACACTCTGGAACCACCACGTCCGCCAGAAAGGAGGCGAGATCGTAATCCGTAAGGATGCACCTTTCTCGTTCCATACGCCGTCGTTGTTCGATCCCTTAACGCGGAACACGTAATTGCCGGACGGCAGTCTCGTATATGTGACAAACCGGCGATTCTCAACGTAATTCCAGGTATTCTCAAGCCCCTCCATCATATAAGCATATTTATTCATCTCGGGAAAGATATAGTTCAACGCTGCAAACTCGAAAGAAAAGACATTGTCTTTGTAAGAGAGGTTGATCTTTTCTGCATCTGTAATCGACCGTTCTAAAATCGTGCGCCCTCCCTCCATCTCACCGATGGGGACGGGTCGATTGAAAACCTGAAAGCCGACGATGACGACCGGCGGGATGAATGCGTTGTCCTTGATGCTGTCCGGATGGAAAACGTTGAACCCCCCGATCCCGCCGAACACCATCTCGCCGCTTCGAAGCCGCTCGTACGCGCCAAAATTGAACTCGTTGCTCTGCAGCCCGTCCGTCGCATAATAATTCCTGAAAGTCCTCCGGCTCGGGCTGAACTTCGACAGGCCGTTGTTCGTGCTCAGCCAGAGGTTCCCGTGACCGTCCTCTAAGATGCCGTAGATCACATTGTTAGGCAGACCGTCCTTCTCCGTGTAGCAGATAAATTGTTCCGTAATCGGGTCGAATCGATTCAAGCCGCCCCCGCGCTTGCCGATCCAGAAAATCCCCGTCGAATCCTCGTGGATGCAGAAGATGCGGTCGTCGCTCAGACTGCTCGGGTTCAGGGGATCGTGCCTGTACTGCGTAAACGCTCCCGTCGCGGGATCGAACCGGTTCAGGCCGCCGTGCCGCGTCCCGAACCACAGAAATCCTTTCCTGTCTTCGATGATCACGCGGATGTCGTTGTCGCTCAGGCTGGTCGGGTCTTCCGGATCGTTGAAATAGCGAACGAACCCGTCCCTCGTCCGTTCGTACCGGTTCAGGCCGTTCTGTGTCCCGATCCACGTCTCCCCCAGACGATCCGTGAAAACGATGTTGACCGTATTATCGCTCAGGCTGTTCGGATCGGCCGGATCGTGCACATAGCGGATACAGCGCCCCGTCCTCGGATTCAGCCGATTCAGTCCGAATCCCTGGGTTCCCGCCCACACGTTTCCCGATGGATCGCTGTATACAGCATAGACAAGGTTGCTGCTCAAGCTGTGTTCGTCGTCGGGATCGTGCCGGTATCGAGTGAATTTTTTTATTGTCGGGTCGAAGCGATTCAGACCCGAAAAAGTGCTGATCCACAACATTCCGGTATGGTCTTCATGAATTCCCCGCACATCACTCCCCACCGAACTGTTCGGATTATTCGGGTCTTTTCGGTAGAGGGTGAATTTCTTCGTCACCGGATCCATTCGGTTGACCCCCGCTCCGAGAGTGCCTATCCAGAGGATTCCTGATTTATCCTCATACATGCAGTAGAGCCGGTTATCGCTCAGACTGTTGGGATCGTTCGGGTCGTTGCGATAATGCGTAAACCGCTTCGTCTCGGGATGAAACGTACTCAAGCCTTCTCCCCACGTCCCGATCCAGATGTGCCCTCCCCTGTCTTCATGAATGCAACGGACGTCATTGCTGCCCAAGCTGTTCGGGTTGTTCGGATCATACCCGTACCGCGTGAACCGCTCCTCTTCACGATGAAAGTGAAAAAGACCCGCACTGCTCGTCCCCACCCAGAGATTCCCCGACCGATCCTCACAGATCGCAGCGACATCGTTATGCCCCCCGCTGTTTGGGTCTTTGGGATTGATAGTATAATGGATAAACTCCTTCGTCGCAGGGTCGAGCCTGTCCAGACCGCTGCTCGTTCCGATCCACAGATAGCCGAGGCGGCCTTCATAAATAGTATTGATTCGATCGTCTATCAAGCTGTTCGAATCTGAAGGACTATAACGAAAATGCCTGAACGCCTCTGTCTTGGGATCGAACCGGTCCAGACCTCCCCAGGTACCGACCCAGAGAATTCCGGACTGATCTTCACAGATCGCATTCACGCGGTTGTGACTCACGGAACTGGGATTCGCCGGGTCATAGCGGTAGTGGGTGAAGCGCTCCGTCTTCGGATCGAACCGGTCGAGGCCGCTCCACGTTCCGATCCAGAGGTTCCCGGACCGGTCTTCACAGATCGAGATGATATTGTTATCGCTCGGACTGTTCGGATCGCCCGGAATGTATTTATAGATCTTAAAGTTGTAACCGTCGTACCGATTCAGCCCGTCCTGCGTGCCAAACCACAGAAATCCTTTCCTGTCCTGCAGGATGCAGTTGACCGAGCTCTGCGAAAGCCCATCTTCGATCGATATTTTGTGGAAATGAATCGGACCCTCATGAGCATGCAGGTTCGTCAACGAGCCCCACACGATCATCCCAAGAAGCGCAGCTTCTACGGAAACTCGATATGCTTTCTTCATAAAAGTACTCATGCTATTCCCCAATCAAAATTTGAACGTAATTCGGAACAAGACTCCTTCATTCCGCTCGATTTCCACATTTCCTTTGAGCTGATCCTCCGCTAAAATACTGACCAGCTTCAAACCCAGCGATTCCGTCTTTTTTAAATCCACATCCTCGGCCAGACCGACACCGTTGTCCTGGACCACCAATTCAATTTGATCACCCTCTACCGGATGGAGAGAAATACGAATGCTCCCCTTTTCTTTCCACGATGGAGGGAATGCATGCTTCAGTGCATTCGACACGAGTTCGTTGATGATCAGCCCGCACGGCACGGCCAGGTTTACCGGCAGCGAAACATTCTTCACATCGACTTCGACTCCGATGCGATTCGGATCGGCTCCGTAGAGCCGATACAGATCGTTCGCCGTGCTCCGAACGTACTCGGTAAAATCGACTTTCGCCAAATCTCCGGACTTGTACAGCCTCTCGTGGATGAGAGCGAGACTCTTGACTCGGCTCTGACTTTCCCTGAACATCTCCGCGGCCTCTTTGTCCTTGATGTGTCTGGACTGCAGACTCAACAGGCTGGAGATCACGGCCAGATTGTTTTTAACGCGGTGATGGATCTCCTTTAAGAGAACTTCCTTCTCATTGAGGGAGGATTTGATTTTTTCTTCCGATTTTTTACGATCCGTGATATCGACGATGATGCCCCTCAAACCGACCGGCTTCCCGTTACGGACGACGCGGTCCGAATAAACGATCACAGGAAATGTCGTGCCGTCCTGTCTCAGCGCTGTATACTCTTCGCTGGTTGTTTTCTCCCCTTCCAGAACTCTGCGCATGTTCCGGCTCCCGTTCTCTCGTTCTTCGGGTACGATCATCTGAAGCGCATAAACTCCTTTTTTAAAATCCTTCTGAGTATATCCGAACGAGGAGAACGCATTCTGATTGACGAACGTAAGTTTACCTTCCATGTCCGTTTCCCAGATCGTTTCCGGCAGCGATTCAGCCAGCTCCCGGAACCGCTTCTCACTCTCCGACAACGCTTTCTCCACCCGCTTCCGTTCCGTGATGTCTCTCGCGATCCCCAGCACCAGCGTCCGGCCCTGAATTTTCACCGGATAAGTTTGAATTTCGGTATGAACCTGCGTTCCGTCCTTGCGATTCAGAATGAATTCTTCCGGTCCCGTTGCTTTTCCCAACACGTTCTGTGCCAGCAATTTGGCTGCTTTAGAAATCTGATGAGAAGCGATCAAATTCAATTTTAAAAAACTCTTCCCGATAAGTTCTTCTTTCTTGTATCCGACCAATTTTTCCGAAGCCCTGTTCCCGTCGATAAACACACCTTTGAGGTCATTCAAATAATAAGTGTCCGGTGCGTATTCAAACAAGATCTTGAACCTTTCTTCGCTTTCACGGAGCGCCTTCTCAACCTTCCGGCGCTCCGTCAACTCCTTGCTCAATTCTGAAGTCCTCGCTTCGACGCGTCTTCTCAAGGCCCGATTCCATACACCGACGCCCATAACAAAGAGAGACAGACCGCAAATCCCGACAACAAGACCGGTCCAGAAAGACCTCCTGCTGAAAAACGGTTCTCGTTCGAGTCGTATCCACTTTTCGTATATGGACACTCTCTCATCCTGGCTGATGGCGGACAAGCCCTTTTCCAGAATCTTGACGAGTTCCGGCCAGTCCTTCCTAACGGCAAACGAGAGCTTGTACGAATAGCCCGTCCTGCCCGCTACGCGGAGGTTGGAAATGCCCTCCGCTTTGATATAATACGTGGCCGATGCCAAATCACACACGACGGCATCCGCCATGCCGAAGGATACCTTCCGCAAACCTGTCGAGTAGTCCGGCACGGCGTCGAGTTCCAAGTCAGGATAACGCTCAGAGATACTCTCTTGATCCAAAGAGCCGGAAACCACAGCCACCTTCATCCCTTTTATCTCATCCAAAGTAAGCGATTCTCTTGTCGTCTCTCTGACGATGATGACGATGGGCAGCTCGAAATAAGATCTCGTGAACGACAGATATTGGGTGCGTTGAGGCGTTTCTGTGAAAGCGCTCAGCATATCGATCTCTCGGCGCTTGATTTTTTTGATGATTTCTTCCCAGTTGGTCTCGCAGACGACTGAGAAACGAATCCCCGTGCGCTGTTCCACGAGTGCGATAAAATCCGCAGCGATGCCGACGAAACGGCCGTTTTCATCAAAATATTCCGTCGGAGGAAAGTTCGGATCGGGGGACAGACGAATTTCCGGGTGCGCGGAAATCCACTCGCGTTCCTCTTGGGTAAGCCGGACTGTTTGTGGACCGTCCGTGCCTGCAAGCATCCTGCTGGAAAGACCCGTCACAATCATTCCTGCAACAATCCACTTCATCATAACACGTTTCATTAAATCATCCTGCGGTTAATCTGAAAATCCCTGTCAATACTGAAAATCGCAACCAATCAGAACATCGCTTCATCTTACACACGGAATTGAACGTTGAACGTCGATCCCTTCTTTCTATCGACCCGGACTTTCCCTTCGAGCTGTTCTTCCGCCAGGATATAAACCAGTTTCATGCCCAGCGATTCCGAGTTTTTAAAATCCACCGTGTCGGGAAGGCCGACTCCATTATCCATTACAAGGAGTTCAACTTCATCGTCGCCAACATATTTCAGGGAAATGCCGATTTTGCCCTTGCCGCTCCAGGAACTTGGAAAAGCGTATTTGAGGGCGTTGGAAACCAACTCGTTGATGATCAGACCGCAAGGAACGGCCGAATCGATCCCAAGAGAAACACCCTGAACATCCACATCCAGACGGATTTTCGCCGGGTCCGTCTTATACGCTCGGAAAAGATCATGCACCAATCCCTGAATATATTCCTGAAAATCAACGCGCGCGAGGTCCTTCGAACCGTACAGCTTCTCATGAATGAGCGCCATCGACCGAACGCGTCCCTGACTTTCCCTGAACATTTCGAGAGCAGTTTCATCTTTGATATGCCTGGATTGAAGATTGAGCAGACTGCAAATAATCTGTAGATTATTCTTCACACGATGATGGATCTCTTTCAGGAGCACTTCTTTTTCCTTAAGAGATTTCCTGATCTTTTCTTCAGACTGCTTTCTTTCTGTGATATTTCGAGCCACTGTATGCATATAACGGTTCGAGCCGATCACGATGCGTCGATTGTTGAATTCAGTATCGCATTTCTTTCCCGCTCTGTTGCGTAATTTTGCCTCACTCGTGATCTCCTCACCATCCATAATGCGCCGAAAATAAGCATTGTACGCGTGCAGATCCTCAATGTCGTGCAGATCTGGAATCGCCATGCGTTTCAGCTCTTCCTTTGAATAGCCGGTCAGCTCCATGCCGGCGTCGTTCACATCCACAAACCGTCCGTCCTCTCCGGTGATAAAAACGGCGTCGCGCGAACCGTTGAAAACCGTCCTGAACCACTCCTCCGATTCCTGAAGCGCACTCTCCGCCATGCGCCGCTCGATGACATCCCGGCTCACCCCCACCAGTCCCAACGCATTGCCCTCACCGTCGTACAGAGGCGCCTTGATCGTCTCAAAAAATACCGTACCGCCGTCCTTCGAGGAAGAGCATTCTTCATAGCGATGGGGTTCTTTATATTTCATGGCATGTGCGTCGCTCTTCCTGCAGCGTTTCGCCAATTCCGGGGGGAGGATTTCATCGTCCGTTTTTCCTATAATGTTTTCCCGCTTCATCCCGACGAGCGCCTCGAAAGCGCGATTGACAATAAGATTCCGACCCTCAGCATCCTTAAAATAGACAACGTCCGGGATCGCCTGGATGAGGGTGTGAAGCCGAGTGTTCATATCCATTAATTCTGCCTTGGCCCGTTTGGCATCCGTGACATCCTCGACGATCCCATCGTAGCAGAGAACATTGCCATTCTCATCCTTAACAACAACGGCGGACACAGAACCCATGAAATGAGTCCCGTCCTTCTTTGTAAATTGCAGTTCTCGGTTCTTCACAGACCCGTTCATCAGCAACTGCTGACCAAGAGTCTTATGGTCCTGAGGATTCTGGTACAAATTCGCGGCATGGAGGGACAGCAATTCCTCTTTGCTGTCGTATCCGAACATTTTTATGAGAGCTGGATTCGCTTCGATGAACCGTCCCTTCGGTTCCGGTGTCATCCGATAGATACCGATATTGACGTTCTCTGTGAGCGTCCGGTACTTTGTTTCGCTCTCCCGCAGCGCGCCCTCCATCCTTTTCCGTTCAGAGAGCTCTGAATTCAAGGCGTCAGTCCGTAAAGAGACCTGATTCTTCAATGATCGGTTCCAGGCGATAACGCCCACAAATACCAAAAAGGATATGCCCAATCCGGCGATCAAAGTGATCCAATATCTTTTTTCCCGAATCAGGGACTTCTGCACCAATCGTATCCATTTTTGGTAAATCGCATCTCTCTCATCTGCGTCGATCTGCGCCAATCCCTTTTCTAAAATAGCGTTCAGCTCGGGCCAGTCCTTGCGCGTCGCAAAAGCCAATCGGATCCAATATCCCGTGTCGCCCGCCAAGCGGAGGTTGGAGATTCCTTCTTTTTCGATGTGGTACGACACACTGGCGAGGTCGGCCACCATCGCATCCACCATCCCGAAAGCGACTTTACGAAGGCCCGTTTTGACATCTGGAACAACGTCTATGTCCAAATGAGGATAGCCCTCCGCGATGTATTCGTGCTCTGCATAGCCCGAAATCACAGACACCCTCATGCCTTCAAGATCATTCAGCGTGAAAACCCCCTTGACTTCATTCCGAACAATGATCACCACGGGCAAACGAAGGTAAGGACTCGTGAATGACATGTATTCGGATCGCTGTCGAGTCTCCGTTGCAGCTCCCAGCACATCCACTTTTTTTCTCCTCGCATTCTCAAGAACATCATCCCAGCTCGTCAGACCGATTATCTCAAACCGGATGTTGAGGCGCTTTTCAAGAAGCGCCGCATAATCCGCAGCGATTCCCGTGTACCGGCCTTCTTCATCCAGGAACTCAATCGGAGGAAAATTCGGATCCGGCGCGAGACGAATTACCCGATGGTTCGAAAGCCAATCTTTCTCCTCGGAAGTAAGCCTTATCGATCTTTCATCGGGCAACCGTTTTTCAGAAGTGCAGCGGAAAAACAACCCGATCCACACGAGCAGGAAAATCCATACAACAGGTCGAGATTTTATCACCGATAGCATGCCCGCCTCTCTGCCAAATTTAGACTGCTCATCCATCTTAACTATAAATGACAAAATTGATTTATTCCAATAACATACCGCAAAGTTCTTGCCAATCCGATATCCTGATTTCAGGCGATGAAAGAAATAATAAGCTTTCCGTATTTTCCATCTCACCCTCCGCGTCGGTATCGCCGGAAAACCATCCTTTCAATTTTTAAAGAGACTCCGTGAAGTGGTTTTAAACAGCCGTTGATCATACAGCAACCATCTTATAATAAAGAAACTTAAAACAATCGGATTTCATGTTCGATACCCATCCGCCCAACATCGCTCTGGTAAAATACATGGAATTTATAAATCGAGTCGTCAGGAACCCGACCCGTCTTCCCCATTTCTGCCCTGCTCCGCTTGCCGACCCAAAAGAATATAATATAGATTATAACGATACATAACGTTCATTTTACAACACGGATTCCCAAAATTAAACACGGATTCTTTCTTTTGAGAATCACAAAATGCAATCCTTTCCACCGAGAATCAACACAAAAAACAACCGTTCCATGAAAAAAGCCCCCGATGCAACCAAGGAGCTCTGAAGATCGATGAAACCTAAGAATGCTCGATTCTACCGCATCATCTTTTTTCTCATCATGTC
>JBDRSZ010000312.1:0-4766 GCA_043824415.1 bacterium
TCCCGGTCGATTTCGGCTTTGGGTTTTTTGCCTCCCGTGTCTTCGATCCACCGACCCAGGTCACCGCGCATGACCGCTTTCTTGGAAAAGACGGAAGCGATCTCCTCCCATTTTTCGGCATACTCCCGGAACGTGACGTAGAGTATTCGGCCCACGTGGGGCTTGTCAGCGATGGCAGGTTTCGTCCTGCAGTCATAGACGATGAACTCCTCGAAATCCGTCAGGATGGAGACTGGCAGGCCGGCGCTGTACGCGTACCTGCGAAGCTGGAATGCCGGAGACGGATCGTGCTTCAGGTCAATCGACGGCTTCTTCGTCTCCACGAAAAACACGCGCGTTCCCCCCACGCGGAAAGCATAGTCCGGCGCTTTCGTCGTCGGGCCGACCCTCAGCTCGTCTTCGTGGACGACGTCCCGGTAAGCCATACTGTATCCGGCTTTGTTGTGCACATCCCAGCCGAGCGCCTCGAAGAACGGATTGACGAACTCGACGCGGAGTTGCGCTTCGCCGTACTTCGGGTGGCGGTACTCTTCGATATTATGATTGAATTTTTCGACAAGGTCTTGAATCATCGCAGGTATGCAATTCATAAGACGGGTCCTGGAATTGCTGATTCAGACAAACAACAGACTTTAAGTGAGTGAGAAAAAAATAGACTTGGTAAAAATATTCAACACCCTAAGTATAACAGATTCAGAAGAACAAATCAAGAAAAAACTGAACAATCCCATTCATCAGAAGAATAGAATCTCAGCACAAAATAAAAAAGGACTGAAAAATCAGTCCTTTTTCTTTCGATCAGCATGGACAAAGATATGATTTCTCTTTGTCCATCAAGATCCCCGGCAGTAGAGTTACCGACAGGGGTCTTGTTCAGTTCCGATCAGACTTGCGGACGTTGGCCGCCTGCAAACCTTTGGGCCCCTGCTCAACTTCGAACTCGACCTCATCGCCTTCGTCGAGCGTCTTGTAACCCTCACCAACGATGGCTTTGAAATGGACGAAAACATCCTCCCCTTCCTGTCGTTCGATAAATCCGAAGCCCTTGGTTCTGTTGAACCATTTGACGGTTCCTTGTTCCATCAACGTTTCCTTTCAAAAAATTAACATCCTCTGCTCAATGCAGAGATATTCCGTACCTGTTGCTCCCTATATAGAAAGAATGCGACCCTCAATTGTTACACTTGACAGTCGCATGCTTATGGTTTCTTATGATGTTTTCCGTGACAAGCTATAATGCCTGTTTACACTCACAACCAACTTGTGCATCAAAACAACAGTGTACAACGATTTGACGAATTAATATAACAATATCCAATGCAAAACGCAAGCATTATTATTCGGCTTCTCTGCTGAGGGAGCTTTTCCAATATTCCACTCGTTTTATTCAAAGTCGGACGATTCACTCTTTATTTTTCCACGTGCAATTTCAGAAACGCATCGTTCACTTCCTTTTGTACCCACGACTCACTGTCCGGCCCTTCCAGCATCAGCGTTTTAAAATCATCCCTAAATTCGGCCGTGTATGGCGTGGCGTATTTCCCCTCCGGAGGTCGGCCGTCTACACGAGCAGCCATTACCGTGAGCGTCTTTCCATCCACTTTATATGTTCCGGTGATCTTCGCCCGACCCTCGGTCTTGAGAATCGTAAACGTCCCGTCGGCATTCAAAGTAATCTCAGGCCATTGCATGTTCATTTCAGCGAACATATCGTAAGTCTCTCGGGTCTCCTCGGTGATTTCCAGAGCATAAGTCCCGACCCAAACTTTCGGCTTGGAACCACAGCCGAACAAAAGAATTATCCCCATGAATATGATAGTCGCACGCATTTTCATGATGTTTCCCTCCTCGATCGATGTATGCCAACTTCAGACCCGGGTATTTTAAAAACCACAGGGAACGCAGAGAAAAAACGAAAATCAAGTATAATCGACAAATTCATTCATTGCACTTTTTTATCGGTGAAATTCGGTGTTTTTCGGTGTTGAATCATTCCGTATAAAAAATCGAAAAAACCTATTTTTAAATCTCCACGACCAACGCCCTCACCCGATCTTCATTCACGTCGATCCCCAGACCGGGACCAGCGGGTACGCGCAGCCTGCCGTTTTTCGGAGTGAGAGAATGCTTCAGAACGCTCTCGCGGATGAACTGCGGGCCGTTCAAAGCGGCTGGCAGCTTATACTCAAATGCACCATACAGGGCCAATGTGGCCGCCAAAGAAATATCCGGATCCGTCAGGCCGCTGCCCAGGAACATCAAACCGGCATCCTTCAGAATCTCGATCTGACGTTTCGCGGGAATGAGTCCCCCGCACCGGGCCGGCTTCATGGCCACGCCGTCTAACATTTTGAGTTTGATAAACTCTTCCAGTGTATCTGGAGAGACAACGCCCTCGTCCATCAGAATGGGCAGCGCGCCCTGTTTTTTAAGCGCACGATACCCGGATATCCGATTCGCCGGAATCGGCTGTTCCAAAACATCCACGCCAATATCGGCCATCCTGGGTGCAGCATCTAAAGCCGTTATTAAATCGTACCCTCCGTTCGCATCGGCCCAGAGGAATCCGTCTGGTACACGTGCCTTCACACGCCTGCACAGCTCTAAATCGAATTTCGGATCCGGCGCCACCTTGACGTTGAAATGACGGTAGCCTTTCCCCCAGCCTTCTTCGATCAAAGCATCCAAATCATCCAATGTCGTTGGATTCAACGTCCAGCTCAACGTTATTTCCTTCACGGGATTTTTCCCCCATTGCTGCGGAAGTGACTGCCGGACAAGCTTCCCCGCAAGGTCGTGGAGCGCAATGTCCACCCCGGCCTTCGCTATCGGTTGTCCCGTGGAGAAGGAGGGAGCGATATTCCGATCCATGATGCGGTGAGCACCCGCGATGTCGAAAACGTCATGTCCGATGAGTTCGGGAGCGAGATAATTCCGCAGAGTCGTTGTCACGGATTCTAACGTCTCGTAGCTCCATTTCGGGATGGGCACGCTCTCTCCCCAGCCCACAGATCCGTCTTCGCCAGTGATTTTCACGATGGCCGCAGCCCGTCCTTCCATGTGGCCGTCGGGTCCTTCGAAGAATTTGAATCGCCCACGCATCGGATAGGTTACGGGGAAGACGTCTATCTTCGAGATTTGAATCGATGGAAATCGACCCGACAGGTCGGCCGCAGAGCCCAACGCCAAACCCGAAATTCCGGTAATGACCTGTTTTAGAAAAGAACGGCGGGAATAATTCGAATCATGGATCACTGATTTTCCCCTTATGGAATAGGATGATTCGAACTAACCTTCGCACTTGGCGTCGCATCGCAGTCCAAATCACCCAGCGTAAATTGAATCCCGTCCAGGAAATGTCGGAGAATTGCGCGATCCCAGAAGATGTGCTTGTAATGACCCAGAGCACAGTAGAAGACGCGGCCTTTTCCGTACTGCTTGATCCAACTGATGGCAAAATCACCGTCCGTCCGATGCACGTTGGCCACGTCCATGTCCGTCTTCGTCGTATCCAATCGCAGAAGGACTTTCAGCCGGTCGCGGGAATATGGACCCTTCATCTGATAGATCTCATCTTTCACCTCAAACGGTTCGTCAGGAAATGCCTGAACGAGAGGATGACCCGGCTCTTCCTTTCGTAAAAATACGGTATTTTCAACATTCCAGGAATGGTTGTCGAAGCGGGCTCCGATAATTTCTCCAAACTCCGACCATTCGCGAAAGCTGGCGACTCCGGCATGAATCACGGCCAAGCCCTTTCCGCTCGATAAAAAATTGACAAAACTATTTTTCAACGCCTCGTCCCGCTCTTTCGCAACGGCCTGTTGTTGGGTGGATAGAGAGTCGAAATTTTCCGGCAGAAAAATTTCGTTGTTCGTGTTGTTGAACAGAACGGCATCGAACTGATTCAGATTCTTCGGTTCGAACATGGCCACATCTTCGGAAAAGACCGCTTCGAATGCTCCGGTCTTCTTTGCCATGATTCTGAACATTTCCCTGCCCCACGCGATGGCATCGTGTTTGTAACCCCAGGACAAGGAAAACACGAGGAGCTTCCGCGGCTTCTTGGGCTGAACAGCCGGTTGCTCCGGAACGGCTTCGATGATTTTCTCAATCTCTTCCAGAGTCAGTATTTGACTCATGTCCGAACCGGCCAATGGTTGTTTCTCCGATTTTTTACAGGTCGACAGCGACACGACGATGGCTGCACAAACAATCCAGATTTTCATGCGTCTTCCTTTGTAAAATGGATGCAATAATATAAATCGAATTTGTCAAATCGGATTATTTTGATAAGCATATCCAATCGAGAGAGCGCTTTTCAAAAAATGAATAATCGTTCCCTCTCCTTTTCCAAAGGAGAGGTTAGGTGAGGATTTATAGGATTTGCAGAAATAATGTTTCAATCATCATCTCTCCCTTGAGGGAGAGATAAAGAGAGGGTGTTTTTAGCCAATCGATAAGACATTATTTCTGCAAATCCTTGATAAAAGAGGCATTTTTTGAAAATCGTTCTGATAATCAGTTTATATCAAAAATTGCTAAATTCAAAGATATGGCATTAGAGATGCCACGGATTTCGATACGGTCTTGATAGTATACGATTGGCTTCATCGTCTCTCAGAAAAATTTCTTTTTCCGGATCCCATCGCAGCTTGCGATTCAGCTTCATCGACAAGTATCCTAAGATGCACGCCGTGGCGGAGCGATGACCGATCTCCACGGGAGCGATGGTTTCGCGCCGCGACCGTATGCAGTCGAGGAAA